>JBFHCO010000001.1:0-44045 GCA_041585205.1 Candidatus Omnitrophota bacterium
CCGTCCACATCCGTTTTATGTATGTTGACGGACGGCGGGCCCAAATAAAATAAAATACCGCGGTCCATCAGTTGACGTTCCGCCATGAACGGAAAATTCACGATATCCGTCGGAAATTCCGCAAAATCCTCGAGGGGTTCCGGTATGTAGGGAACCACGGGCCATGTCGTGCTTTCCAGCCGGTTGTCACGCTGGGTTTTGAAATGGACTTTCACATAATCGTGAAAGGGATATTCGCGGACATAATCAAATAAATTCTTAACCGCAGCATCATCCGAACTTAAATCAAAACTAAAATAAATCCGGAACTCTATAATGCGTTTCATATCCTGAAATATTTGGCTTTTCGAATTGGTCACATCTTCAAGTTTAAGCTTGTCTAGTTCCGGTTGAACAATCTCGTGTATCCTGGTGAGCTTTTTTTTGTCACTTTCCACCGCGCCGTCTTTACCCCGGGAATACTTGATCAAAGACTGAATTTCAAAATAACCTTTGGCATTGTTTTTATAGACAGCCCATAAAGCCGGTATCCATTTCATTTGCTCTTCGCGGGAAACGATGTTCTCCGCCCGGGAAAATTCAACGGCCAATATGAGGGTTTGTAAAGCAACGACCGCGTCTTCATTGGATAACTTATCGCCGATATCCATCTCATTGGCCTTGATCATATTAATGTAATTGTTGATCAGCACCTGATGAATCAAACCCTCCTTGGACCGGACCAATGCCCTTAAAACGGGAGAGCGAATCTGTTCATACGTGAACGCGACGGAGTTATCGTGGGCTTGCAATGCGGTCCTTAATTCTGAACGGAATCCTGAATTTTCGGTGGCGGGTTGGCGAAAAGCCGAAAGCGGAGTCGCCGGAAGGCATAATCCTACGACGATGATCAACGCGACGAGTTTTAAAAAGTAATGACTGTTCGAGGTGGAACGCGACTTTTCAGAAGTCTTAAGGTAACTCGCCACAATACTTACCCTAGCCTTTCATGGAATTTTTATGCAACGATTCTTCTGCTGTGAATCACGATGTGCCAGAGGGTAGGAAAAGATAACACGCTAATTTCGAAAAAGCAAGTTTCGGGGGCGGTATTTTCGACTTAACTATCTTAACTATATGCACTTAAAGGAACTTAGGAAGTGCTTCTAAATGTTATAAATTGCTAGGTAATATGCGGACATCTTACGCCGCTCTCTCCACCGCCAGCTGAGCAGCCTGGGTATCAAGGAGAGAATTGACATAACGGAGCATGAAGGAAATGGATTCTGCAATAGCTTCCGGGAACGGAAGCTGACTGTCTGTACGGGTTTTGCTTTTAAAGGCATCGACTGTGACCAGGAGTTTTAAGGCATTCACTTGATCGGCAAAGCGTATGCCGGGGATACGGCCAAAGGAACGGGCGACCCCTTCCCGGAGCATGACGCCATATTCTTTCATTTGGGTGTCGCTTTGGAATTCAAAAGGCGAACCGATTTCAGCGACAATCAAAGGCGTTTTCCCCATGCCGTTTCGAACGAGGCGCCTTTCTTCGATGGGTTTATTGACATCATTCCAGCCGGAATCAAGCAGCATGGGATTTTCCCTTAAGAATTGAGTCGGCTCATAATCGGATTGATTTCTCCCCAAAAAGAAGGCCAAGGCCGCGCGGTCGAAGTTTCGGGAGAGGAATTCCCCCGCCGCTTGACGGGCCTCGGTTTGGCCGGCATCGGGGAGAAGGATTTCAGGGATTAAAAGTGTTCTGATTTCAGGGATGGTGCCCGGGAATAAGGGCACTCCGTGCTTTTCTATATGGGCCTCATTTAAGGCCTTCCAGTTCCCCAGAAGGGCGCTCACCCCTTGGATATCGATGCCGGTGGTGTCGATAGTCGTAACGGTCGGCTCGGCCACGAAGAAATCAACGAGTCGTGGCGCGACCGTCGCGCGAACTTTATCCAGCATCACAAACCCGCGCGTACCCATGGCAAGCATTTGTGCAAGTTGAGGTGAAAACAATTTCGCTAAAATGGAGTTGATAGTCGTCTCCTCTTCCAAAGCTTGATTGACGCGTACGGTTTGTCCCTGCAGATAGTCTTCAACTCTTCGCAATTCGGAGCGCGCCTGATCGCCGAGCCTGCGATTCAAAGCTTCCGGACTCTCGCGCAATGAGGCGCTGATCATGCTCTCACGCGTTTCTCCCGATAAGCTGACCAAAGGAGTTCTGAGCATCGCATCCATTGCACCCGGCCGCATTTCAGAACGCTTCGTTTGACCTGTTTCCGTATCCACTTCGGCACGGTCAGGTGATTCTGTTGCGGTATCGCGCATTTCCCCCGGATCCCCCGGCGCTGTTTCCCTCGTAAACTGCCGTTCTGTGATCGGACCCATCGCGGGCCGATTACTTCTCTCAACAAGCTGTCTGACCGCTTCTTTCGATGCCTCCCCCCGTCTTGACTGAACGATTTGAAGCCCCTCGTCGTCATCGTAAACAAACTCGATATCCCGCATGTCCATGTAATACTTTTCGATTTTTATGGCGTTTTCAATCAAGCTGTAAAATTCGATCAAATCATCAAAAGCCCATTCGCTTTGCCCCTGGCGCACCTTGACCTCGATTTCCCCCGTTTCTTTGTCGTAAATGATACGATCTGTGTCAGCGATACCGCTCACCACATCTTCACCGGGCGTGCGCGCGATATTAATAATAATCCTATTCTGATTAAGCGTATTGGGATCATTGGTCATCACGACTCCGCTTTTCTTTGATTTGATCATTTTCTGAACCACCACGGCATGATTTAATTGCTTCAAATTCAGACCATTATTCAGACGGTACCAGATGGAATTCGGGTGATACAAAGCGGCAAAATTCAGAATAATCGCTTGCATTAAATTGCCGGATGGCACATCCGGGGTCGTAAGATTCGCGCCGGCAAAGGGTTTGTCTGAATCCTCATCCACGGCGGAGGAGCGGACGATCACGCGTTCCGCTCCCAACTTCTCAAATTCGTCTTGAACTCCATTTTCAATCTGCGGCGGGATTTCCGTATCTAATATATCCGCGCGAATGGATTCCAGGATTCCGGCTATTTCCTTTTCAAGGGCCGGTGTTAACCGCCTGCCCGCTTCGTTGAATTTTCTTTGAATCTCATCCATGCGCCGGTCAATGGCATCTCTTAAAGCAGGGTCTAAAAGCTCTTGAAAAACATTGGTTGTCACAATGAACCCTTGGGGAACGGGCAATCCTAAAGCGGACATCACGGCTAAATTGGCCCCTTTTCCTCCCATGGTTTGGACCAAAGCAGCCATATCAACGGCTTCCGAATCCAGGCCTGTTTCATCCAATCGGACAAAATCGCGATCACTCAAATCGACACCGGCGGCCCGTGACGCCTGCTGCCGGACATTCCAAGCGGATTCCGCCTGCGCCTCGCGCTTCATCCAAACTTCAAGCGTTGCGTCATCAATTTGACCCGAGGGGCCTTCCGTGCCCTCCGGCTGAATGGGAAGAGCGCCTTCAGGACCTTCCTCACCGTGAATAATCAAGCGCCCCGTTGCGCCGTCAACGGTAACTTGAGCCCCTTCCGCTAATTCGATGTCGGTCGTTTGAACCTGATAAGTTTCAACCCCGTCAACTACTTGTCGCGAACCATCAACCGCCTGGAGGCTTCTTAGATGCAATTTACCTTTCAGCCAAAAGACGTCACGCAAAATGATATGCGGAATGCCGGCACCCCGTGCCGTCAACGCGGCATGACTTTGTTCAGCGCCTTGGGTCGTCACCATACCGATTTCCATGCCGAAAATCGGATTATCATCCGGAGTCGTGTAGGGAGCCAAATAGATATCACCGTCTTTCA
The DNA here is from genome assembly GCA_041585205.1 of Candidatus Omnitrophota bacterium. GTDB lineage: Bacteria > Omnitrophota > Omnitrophia > Omnitrophales > Aquincolibacteriaceae > JBFHCO01. The sequence goes on from JBFHCO010000001.1 coordinate 3,837, forward strand.
AATTCTGCTTGTTATAGACAAGGCGGCCCGTTTTAACACCCGGGCTTGAAGCTAATCCCTTAAAAATTGCCTGCTCTTTCGGTAAAACACGTTCGACATCCGTTTGATTCAATACCGCTTGGGCCATACGCTGTTTGCCGGCAATTTGCACCGCATTGGCGGTGACCGGAAAAGAACTGCCTAAACGTTCCATCACATTTTTAAGTTTAATATCTGATATCTCGAAAGCACCGGGCCTTCTTACCGTTTGTTCTGTTTGCGCATATATGATTTGACCGGAAGCAATGTCTCGAAGGACATGAACCGAAATCGTTTCACCGTTTTTATCTTTCACCAATGCGCGTTGATAAAATGCGGCGCCCACCGTGCTGACCGTTTCAAAATTCAGAATGGATTGGATGGCATTAAGATAGGCGGCTGATTCAATTCCGTTTTTCAGCTCCTCCGAATCGCCCGGAAGATTCCGCAAACTGTTTACCATGGATAAAGCGGGATTATAATTTTCATTCTTTTCAAGAGTTCCCTTCCCGTCTTTCATGACAATGCGTATTTGTCCCCGTAAGAGCGCATTCTGGATGGCGTCATTGACGTAACGATCTATTTCTCTTTGGCCCAGCTTGCTTCCCGCAGGGATCGGATCCAGTCCCAAATCCGAAAGCATTTCGGAGACGGCCGAAGGCAGTTCACCTCGCACAAGCGCTTCGCGCTGCGCTTTGTAACTTTTAAGAGCTGATTCTGACATACGGTCGATGTTACGGCGCAGCGCCTGCAATTCATGCGACCTTAAATTCCCCAGTTTCCCGGGTCCGCTTTTCAATTCGTTATACCATATGTGCGCCCACCAGGGGACATAGCCGCCATCCTGCTCTAATGCCGCAATATAATCATCGCCGAAATTTGTGTTATCGTCCGAATTGGCAATGGCGTAATCTATATCCTTGGCCGTGAAAACTACCCACATCATATCTTGCAGCAATTCTGCAATGTAATTGGCCCGGTTATATCCGGGGCGAAGCGTTCCCGCATCCTTATTGAAATTGGCCCGCAAGGTTTGTTGAATTTTTGTACTGCTGGTTTCAACGGCAAAGCCCATTTGTTCAAAAGCTTTTTGAATCAGGTTGAAGCGCAATTCGTTCACATCCGTATAATTCAAATAAATCGCTCCGCCTTCATCCAAGGGCCGATCGTCAATATGAACGGTTGCGGAATGCCCCCCTAAACTTAAATCACCGATGACGTAGCCTTCATCATTGACAAAAAAGGTGTATTTCGCGTGTCCTTTTAAAACGGATTTGGGCACGCGTCTAAAAGTTGACGCTATTAAATTGGCGGCCGGATGATCCGTAATGGCCATGGTTCCATCCAGATCAATGATTTCAACGACACCCTTGCCTTCCTCGGCATCGCCGACATCCATGATAAGATCCGCGATTTGGGGAGCCTTAACGATGCCCAGCTGCGCCTTGATGCTGCTGACTTCGAATTTTTCTATCGATTTGTGTACCGCATCCAATGCTTTTTGATGAACCAGGTTAATGAAGCCATTCAAGGTCCCCATGCGGTAAATCCTTCCGATTGATTTTACTTCTTGAAGTATCGGCCTGACCAATTTCATTTCCCTGCTATAGGCCTCCATGTTAACTGCCATATCGGCAAAGCGACGCGTTTCGCGGGCGTCGCTGATGAATCGCTCGAAAGCGGATCCGTCATCATATTCGGGTGTGTACGTCAGCTCGGAGACAATGGATTGGTAACGAGCGACCATACTGTCAATTAAATCCATAATGGCTTCCAACTCGGCCGATCTGTTAGGATGAGCCGGCAGCGAGCCGAGCCGCATTAAGATCCGATTATTGATCTCAACCAGCTCGAAAAATTGGTTTACTTTTACTTTGATCTGACCTTTAACGCCGGGATCAGCATTTGTCTTGGGCATGCCATAAATCAACATCGTCTTGAATTCCGGATTCACTGACGTGATTTGAATATTTTCCGGCAAAAAGGATTCTAAAGCGCCGGCGGCATGCTCTGTCACACGCAGGCCCAGCTGAGAGATATCCGTTTCGCTCTCATGAACGGAAGGATCCGCTAAACTCATATTCGTCAAGTTCTGATCCGATAGATAAATGAAACGTACAGCGCTCAAGGAGTTAAAGGGACGGATGGCGCTTTGGTATTCTGATTCTCCCAAAATGGTCCGTGCGCGTCTTAGATTTTTGATCAGATTCAAAGCAGCTTCTTTCGATACAAAAAGCGAATCCTGAAATCCGTTTAGCGGCCAATCGCGGAAATTGGAAGGTAGAAGCGATTCAAGTTCCGCCACGGTTTCTTCTCCGAGTTGATCCACGAGTCCTTCACGGGCTTTCCCGTTCGGGCCGATGCGCTGCCGGATTTGCAGCATTAAATCACTGGCAGCATCCTGCTTGAGCCCCATCAGTTGCGCCATGCGGGCCGGCGGTAAGCTCACAGCGCCCTCATCATCGTCCGCTTCCTCAAGCGGGATAGAAGGCAAATCTTCGCTTCGAGGGGAGCCGATCACGAATCCAAGATCCGGGTCGAATTCTACGTCTCCATCTTGCTGCGATCTGATCTCCGACCGCGCGGTTCGGCGGGTTGAAATCTCTTTGGCCGTATCGGCAACCTCTTCCGGCTTCGCGGGATAAGTTTGCGGTCTTACGGTTGTCGGTAATGGCGCCTCTTTTTCGAGAGCTTGGCTGATTTCGCGCAACTCCTCATCGGTCATCACGCCTTCTTGCACACGCCGGGATTGAGACAATATGAGTTGAAGCTTCTGAACATCCTGGATTATTTCCGTCATCACCTCACGGATGTAATTGCCGTCCGGATCGGCGGGGGCGAATCGTCTGGCAGGATTCCGTTTGCCGTTTATTGCGAATTGTTCGATTTCAGTTTCTATATCGATGATTTTTTGAGACAAAGCCCTCACGGAAGACTCGAGCGCGGGCGGCAATTCGTCCAGCCCCATTTCACGCTGCATGCTTTCCGCCATGCGGGTGGCATTCACGGCATAAGCCTGATGCGCAAGCAAATCCATGCGGCTACCCTCGTCGCGTTTTCTTAAACCCGTGAGGAATTGATCGAGCGGAAAAACTTCATTGGGCATCCGCTTATGCTGATAATAGTGAAATTTCTGAACATCCCCCTTTTCATCAAGGAGGATGCTGCCGTCCGGAGCTTTGCGGTCGACGGATACGAATTCAAAGTCATCGGCGGCAATCGACATGTGCTGGCCGTTCGGCCTGAACCGCTGTAACAGCAAGTGATGTGACGGTTTGATCATTCTGCCGGGAATATTCGGATCCGGCTCGGCCCGGTGGTACAATAATTCTTTCAGCATTCCCATCATGGCGGTCAAATCCAAAATGCCCCACAGATTATGCGGACTGAGGGATCCCGCCCGCAACTGCTCGAGCAATTTCAGAAGCTGATTGCGGTCCGGAATATGACGGCGTGATACGATCGCACTATTGATTTGCCTGATGGTTTCTCCGACATCGGATGAGATTTCCTGATCCGCATCATGATCGATGGAGCCGAGCCGTTGCGTATTTAAATCGAAAACAAAATTCTCCGCCTTGCGGTCCTGGACGTTAATTCCGACTGCGTTTGCGTCATGTACGAATTGAAGCGCCTGCGATACCGCACTGAATGTTGAATTCCAATCAAGCTTGCCTTCGTCATGGAGGCGGCTTAAATCCTCTCCTTCCAATCCTTCAAAAAGCATCGCCGGTCTCGACATTTGCCGGCCGTCTTCCAAGGTGTAGTTGATGACAGTTAAGCCGATTGGTCTTTGGACGGGAAATGAACGGTCGGCCTGACCGGTTACGCTTTGAAGAATCCGTTCGGACACCTGATAGCGCATCAAGCTTTGTTCCATTGCCTCAATTTGTGAACTGGCTCCCAATAAAGGTACCGGACGTGCCTGTCCGTCACGCACGATGCGGTCTTCGGTGCGCGCAATTCTTAAGAATCGGTTTGTACCGCGCTGTCTGTAAACATCCGCATAACCGCCGCTAGTGACGTATTCCAATTCCACCGGAGTCGGTTGGCCGGGATAAGTCACGGCTATGATTAAGTCATCGATTAAACGTGAATTGTCCTTGGGATGCGGCCTGAAACCCGCATAATTAACCTGAGATGTAACGGTCGCCTGACCTGACGCGATTTGAAATTGCCCGTCTTGCACCCCGAATTGAACCGGTGTCAAATCCAGCACATTGCTGGCATCATCCTCCGTGACAGGAAGTGCAATCGATTCATCCGCATCGACCCGAAGCTCAGAGCGCGTCAATGCGCTGCCCAATACAAATCCCTGATCCTCCTGAATTTCCTGCGCCTCGGTGAACTCAGCGGTGTCTTGCCTCTTTATATCCGAGCGGGCTGCGGACTGAGATATTGCGCTTTCGATTTGAGAACGGGTCTCGGCACGAGTTTGAGGTTGAGTCGCCAACGGGCCCGTGGTCACGCGGATGTCACCGATATCAACGGTTCGGACAGGTAATGCTCTCACATCCTGTTCGGGAGATTGCGTCTGAACGGCTTGATAGGCTGCTGACAAACCCGCGACAGCGGTACCGGCATCCACACCCGCACGCTGAAGACCTGTGACAAGCGTCTGCGCGGCCGTGTCGACTCCGGGACGTGCAAGTTCGGCGCCAAATTGGCGCTCCAGCTGCGCGGCTTGCCGCTCGGTTTGAACCATCCGCTCCGCCGTGCGTATCATTTCAGGCGTCACAATCGCGGGCCTTGCTGCCGGTACAAGCTCCGCGGCCCGTCCGAGAACGGGAGCAAACCCTTCACGCGGAGGAATGATCGTGGCAAGGTCAGCAATAGCCCGTGTCTCGGCGCGCGATATGCCCGTCCGTATCGTTTGCAGGAATGTATTTGATTGGGGCGCTCCGGGATTAAGTACAACAACACCTGTCGTTTCAACCGCAGCCGGGCTCACGGCACCGGCCTGATCGATCAAGACAGAGACGTTCTCGGCGGTCAATGCTTTCCGCTCCGTTAAAAATTGAAGTCCTTCCGTAAAGGCATTAAGCTGAACCTGAAAATGATTCCATAAGTCGGAGAGAGTTTTTTCCCGGAAGGCGTCCAATTCCTCCCGGATAATGGACAGGATGTCCTCCCTTGAAGCAGAGGCTGGACCTTCCCCGCCGAAGCGGTCGCGATAAACCTTAAAAAGCAAATCTATGTACTGCGTGTACTCTTTGGCTTCCGCGATGCGGCCTTCCTCATTCAGCTTACGTATGACATTGTCGCGCCACAGCTTCAACGCCTTGCGGAAGTCAGGCTGATTGAGCTCCGCCACCAGCTTGGCCGTCGAATGCTTTGCGAAGGCGTCATAAAAACTCACATCCAAATCACGCTTGTAGGAAAGCCGGCCGTGCATGAGCTCCGGATAAAACTCATGACCTGCAAGTGAACCGATATTAGGCATGATGACAAGATACGATACGCCTTCCGCATCGAGATTTTTTTCGAACCCTTGCGTATGAAAACCACCCGCGACCACAATGGCCGCTTTGGCTTTTTGCTGTTTGAGTGTCTCCATTAAATTCCGCTTGAAGGCTTCGTCGCGTTCAAGTGCCAAGCGGTAAAATTCCAGGGCGGATTGAAGGTGAGCCCGGGAATCTTTTAACAGATCCAAGAAGCCGTCCGGATCGTCCCGGAATTCATCAAGCTGCGCCCGCGTCACTTCCAAATTAGCCAAGTCCCCCAAAAGTCTGAGCCGTCTGTAGCGTTCGATCAACTCACGCTCTTCGGGCTTTTGCACCAGATCATTTTCGATATCCCGGAAAAGGGCTTCCAATTCGTCAAAGAGCTTGGTGCCTTTAATGCTGGCCAGTGTCTCGCTATGGCCGATCAGCCGCATCATGGCCGGCGTGAGGCGGGGCTTCAGTCCCATTTTGCGCCCGATTTCCAGCATGTATTTCAGGAACTGGCCCGGCTCCATGCCCCCGGTCACATAGGTTTGATAATTCCGGTGAAACTGCATTTCGTCTTTGATGTTCATTTTTTTCAAAAAGCGGGACTTGAATGTGGCGGCCATCTCGCGCACCTGCCCGTCCACATTCTCCTGCTGCTCGGCGGCGGATTTTTCGAATTCAAAGGAATCGTAAAGTCTGCTCAGTTGCGGGTATTGTTTGATTTTTTCCGAGGCGCCCTCGAGGTCTCCCAGGTATTTGAGAAGCTGTAAAAGGTAAGCGTTTTCGGCCTCGAACGCTTCACGGTGGGCGTGAAATTCTTTGAGTTCTTTTGAAAAGAACTTCTCGCGGCGCTTGTCCAAATCTTTTCTGAGTTCCCCGAGAGCCTGATGAACCGCTTCCTTGTCGCCGTAGGCGCGTAGATAGGCGTAGTAATTGCGTTCGTACAAATCCCAATCTTCAATTCCGTAATAGCGGCCCTCCTTTTCACTGAAAATCGCGGCCGAACCCGCGCCCGTGATCTCACCTTTTTCAAGATAGTCCTTGAAGACTTTGGATTTCACCAGCTCATCCGGAAAAGACCGGAACAGTGTTAAGTCCAGCTTCCCGGCGGCGCCTTCCAAAGCCACCAAATCAATTCCGTAATGGGTCTGCAAATATTGAATGAGCTTTTGAATGTTATGCTGGGCATCCAGCACGGCATGGGCGTTTTGAATGAGGATCACGAAGGGGCTGCCGTTACCGTTTTGTGAAGCGACCTGAATGGATGCGAATTCGGTCGGAATTTGCACGCCGTCTGGAAACGGCACCGCGATGCCGGCTTTCGTGGACAAAGGCACCGCCGCGGGCGGCTGCGCCCATGTCGCGTTGGTTGCGGAAAATATCAAAATTGTAAGCCAGGCCAAGATTCTGAGTTTTCTGAGTGAATGAATCATGACGCGCCTCGCTCGCCCGCTTTCGGACTGCCATCGGATTTGCGCTCCATCACAATCCCTTCCATTTCAAACGACCGAACATTGCCGTTTTCCTGAATTTTGAAAACGATATGAACCGAGTCCCCAACCCCCAAATGACGAAATGCCGATTCGCCGGAATTCACCAGGAGAACCGGCCTCGAGCATCCGTGAGACATGCCATTTCCGTTTGTCTCTCCCTGCGTTCCGGAATGGCTCAAAAAGGAATGAATATCATCCGCCTTGTAGCGCCAATGCTTGCCAACCTTGACACCCTTGATGCGGCCGCGCTTGCTTAAACCGTAAAGCGTGGATAAAGGAATTTTCAGATAGAGGCACACTTCCCTTGCCGTTAATACAGACTGACTATTCATCTCGGGCATGTCGATCATTCGCCGTTTCTCCAATAATTGCTGTTATCGCTAAGCAGAACGCAAACTGATTGCTTTAGCTTGCCAAAGCAGCTTAATTTTCTCTCTAGTTACTACTTTTATAATTCTTTTAAATACAATATAAGTATCGCATCTGTGCGGGTGGGGTACAAATGCTGGGAGGTAATACCGAAGAAATGCTATATTTTGCTAGCTATTGATCCTTTGAAAATAGCATCAGGAAAGGGCTTTACGTTGCAGATTCAAGATTTGCGGCTTCGGGGCTATCCCCCATATGAAGGCGTGTTGTGCGGAACCAGGTGCTGCCGTCGCCCCATTTCTCGCGTAAAACTTCGAAATAGGGGCTCGGTTCCTGTCTGATTTGAAATTTCGGAATGATGCTCAGGATGGATATTTTTTTTGCCTCAAATTGCTTGATCAGATCTTTGGCGTGAAAACCGCCGATCACGAGGGCATAGATTTTCTTCTTATGCATGCGCATGAACAGAAGCGAATTTTCCACAATGGATTCTTCGCGCTGCCTGGCTAATTCATAGATTTGAACGGCGCTTTTCACATAGGCTTGAAGCTCCTGAAATGATTCCTTATCGTCAAGCAAAGCGCGTAAATCTTCCCGCTTCCAGACCGGCTCGAAATTATTAAATTCGGCTTCATCCCTGGGTTCCCAGCGGATATCAAATAATTTTCTGACCAAATGCGCATAGTCCGACAGATTGGCGACAATTTTTGCATCATGATCCGGCAGCTCCTGATCCCTGATGGTTTTATAGAGTTTCTCGGCCTCTGCGTACGTCGCCTCCAAATCCGTCCCGATCAAGCTCTGGATCACCAGCAAAGCCCGCTCAATTTCTGTCACGGAATATTTTCCGTAGGCATCCGGATTTTCATTTTTAAGCCGCATCAGCGTTTCCAGAACCGCGGCCTCCCCTTCCGTTCCGGGGATCATGCGCGCCGCGTGCAAGGGGTAGAGATCTTCCTCTGACAGCGTACGCGTGAGCACGCGCAGCAATTCCTTCTTTTCCAATTCCAGCTTACTCTGATCCAACGCCTTATTTTTGGCCTGTATCTCATTCCACGCTTCCATATGCAGCGTTTGTTCCGCCGCGATACCAAGCGCTTCGGCGCGGCGCGTGAGCTCATCAAGATATTTGAACAACACAGAAACATTTTGATCTGCCTGCCGACGCAGTTCGGAAAGCGCTTCCAGGGCCGGCGGGTAAAACCGAGTTCGAAGTTCGGACAGATTTTTTTCAAGCGTCTCAAGCGTGGCCAGCGCGGTTTTTTGGTTTCCGTAAAAATCGAGATAGGCCTGCATGTTTTGACTGTAAAGGACGGGATCTTCGACGCCCCACAATTTCAGATCCTGATCCTCGAGCGTCAGATCCAAAAACTCCTCAGCTGATAATTTGCCTTGCTTCAAGTAGCGCAGCGCCACGGTTTGCAAATGACGGGGGTCCACACCATTCCGCATATAGGACAGGTCGATATTGCCGGATCCGCCCTCCGCCATGACATACTCCAATTGATAATATTGGACGAGGTAGCGGAGGATTTCGATCATGCTTAGCTGGGCTTCGTAGCGCGCATGCGCGTCTTGAATGATCACGAGCACGGGCGCCTCAGAATCCCCTGATTCAACCGTGCGCTCCGTGATGGCCAAATGGGAAGGAATGGTGACGGGAATGGGGTCCGGATCGGCTGCCGCAGAGCCTATCATGATCTGCGCCATGAAGCCCGCGGCAATCGGGAGCAAAAGCGTTCGAAACAGCCTGCATTTATTATGAGATGTCCGGTCCGCCATCAATAATCACCTTAAGCTAAATAATACTCTATACTTAAGAATTCTTACTATCAATAATTAGACGAGCCGATCAAGGAGGCTATTCGAATCAAAAAGAAACGCGCCCGGGACGGGACTTGAACCCGCAACACCCAGATCGACAATCTGGTACTCTAACCAATTGAGCTACCCGGGCAGGTGTTAGAGAAGACGGATATTGTAGTCAGGATGGCACCGATTCTCAAGGGAAAAAGGAACGCCCGGAAAGAATCGGAACGGCTCGGACGAAACACTCGCACTCTTGTGCGAGTGCGGCTCGCACCTAATCGCCATGATTAGGTACGTCATCGCGACAGCCTTTGACGGCTGTCTGCGATGGCGGCGGGAGCTTGAGGCTCCCGTCCGGGCCGACAAAAAAAGCCCCCCGGATTAAATCCGGGGGGCGCCCTGGCAAACCGGCCCGAACCGACGCAGTATTGCTTACGCCGCCCGAGCGGTTTCGCGTTTGCCCGCGAATTGTGCCACGATATTGGACAGAATCGCGGAAACTGTTATTTCCTGGCTGCCCGGCAGGGTAAGATCTCTGTCGGTTGCGACCACGATGCGGCCTTCGGCCAATTTCACGGCACCGATCAAGACACTTGTGACAAGTTCCGGTGCCGCAAGCCGCGCCGTTTCATCCACGCGTACTTGCAAGGTGTCATTGAGGGTGAGCTTGCGCGCCGCGGCAAGCTGTTCAATGAAGCCTGTCAACGTCCAAACCGCACGGATGTCGAGCTCATCGGCCACAAGACGCTTGACCGCCAATTCAGCCGCAAAGTCATTTCGGACTTGAGCCAGCACGTCTTCAGCGCCCGCCATAGCCGGATCGATGAAGAGCACGAGCTGGGTTTCACCTGTCAATTGTCGCAGGGCCTGTTCGATAAACGCCCGGTCATAAGTCTCGACCGACACTTCAAGAACATAAGCACCCGCCACATCAATATGACCCGGAACCAAATCCACCACGAATGGTACCAAGTCGTTTGTTAATTGAATAATTTCATTTTCAAGATTCATTCCAAGCTCCAATGCACGCTGATTCAAAAAGGCGATTTCCTGTTTCAATTGCTGCATCGCCGCAGCCGCTTCGGAAAGCGCGACCACTTCGACAAACTCCGTTTCACGGCGTAACTCGGCGCGTTGCACATTCGGCATGGCATCCATGATGGCCTTGCGGCGCTTTTCGCTGATTTCGCCGCTGGTGACAAGCACGGATAAGGCATCCAAAAGCTGTAAGCGGGCTTCGGTGGCAACGCGCTTAAACTCGGATCCCTCGGGCTCCGCATCGATGCGTTTGTCCATGGCTTCAAAGACCTGTTCGACCTGAGCCTGAGAAGCGCTCGGAGCGCCCAGTTTTTCGAATGTTCGAACGGCGCCCTTGAAGATATCGGGATCCGTCTCCTGGTTTAAAACGGCGCGCAGGGTTTCCACTTCATGACCGCTGTAAATGCCGTGCTGACGAATGACATCCATGGCTTCGGTTTTCATCGCTTTTACGGTTTCAGGATCCCGCTCATTAAAAAGCAGCCAATGCGTGTAAATCTGCGCCAGCATTTCACCCGGTACTTTCAACTGTTTTGTCAATCCTTCGCGAATTGTTTGACGGACTGACGCGCTCGTATCGACATCTGCCGGATTGGTAATTTTCGTATCATTATTGAAACCCAAAGACTCGGTCAGGAGCTGAACAATGCGCGTCTTCACATCCCTTTCGGCTTTGACGCCGGTGCGGACCAGCGCATTGACGGCATCCACACGAACGCCTTCCTCGCCATGTTTCAAGCCCTTCTGATAAATATCAGTTAAATCGTTATTGTTCACTTCAACCGTCATCGACCGTAATGCACGAATGGCTTTACGGCGGACAATGCCTTCATTATCCGTCACAGCATCTGTTAATGCCGCAATCGCTTTCCGGCCCCCCAATTGGGTTAGGGCCTCGATCGCAGTCACACGCTCTTCCAAGACGGCTGCTTGCGTTTCCTGATCCGCTCCCTGCGGACCCCGGTCCTGCAAGCGCGGAATAATTACATCCGCCACGCGCCGGTCACCGACGCGGCCCAAGGCACGAACGGCGGCCACGCGAATTTCAGGATCCGCATCTCCCACTTTGACGCTCAGCGCCTGAATGGATCGCTTATCCGCCAATTCACCGAGAGAAGCCAACGCCTCGAGTTGAACGGGCTTTTCGGGGCTTTGCAGAGCCATCACATCAAATTGCACCAAATCTTTTTTAGAGGCGTTGAGCTTTTTCAACGCAACGCGCGCAGCGAGCCGGACCTTCTCATTCGCATCCTCGCCCACAACTTGACCTAATGCTTCGATGGAGTTGCGCGTTCCTATTTGACCCAAATTTTCGGCGGCCGCCAATCTGACTTCAGGTTCCGCATCCTCGGTCAACGATTCCAAAAGAGTGCTTTCAACCTGCGCGGCCGGAAATTGACCCAAAATACCCACTGCAAGGACACGCTCTTCCGCATCCGCGGTTCTCAACTTTTCCGTCAAAATGCTGACTGCCTCCGGTTTGCGAAGCGCGCCAAGCGCCTGAATCGCATCACGACGCACGCCCTGACTCGGATCATTCTGCAGTCGGTCCAGCACTACTTGATAAACAGCATCGCGCAGGGACTCGTCTTTAACACGCGCTACCGCATCCGCGATCGATTCGACGATTTGGCGTCTCATCAACGCGGTCTTGTCGGGATCCGGCTGAGTTCCCGGCGCCGGCTTCACGCGGTTTAAAACATCCGTGTAGATTTCTACCAATTCTTTTTTGTTCCGATACCCTGCTTCCTTCAGGCCTTCGGCGACCGCAAACGCCACATCGGTCACATCATTTTTCTTTGCGGCAATAGCGCGCATAATTTTATTACGAAGTTCACGCGTTGCCGCGGTCGGCTTTTCGACTCCATCCAATGCCACCGCCAATCTGGCCAAGGCCGTAACCGCAGCTGCGCGCACTTGCACGCTTGAATCATCCAATCTCTCGATCAAGGCTTCCGCCACGGAAGGTTTGGGATGTTCCAAAACACCCAGTGTTTCGGCCGCGTCCCGGCGCACCCCCGCATTCGTATTTTCAAGCGCGCGTACATACACCGCGGCCAATTCATCCGGATCAAGATCCAGTTCTCTTAAAACACCCCGCACGGCATTACGCACGTCGTGATTCGGATCCACGGTGCGGGACTTCAGCGCATTTTGGATCGACGGGGCAATCAGATCAGGATCCGTCTCAGCAATATCCATCAGGCCTTCCGCCCCTTCCCGGCGTATGGCGGCATTATCGTCGTTATTCAATGATTTCACATAGACATCGGATGCCAAGCGCGCCTTATCAATATCAAGATTGCGAAGCGCTTCGGTCGCCGCCGTGCGTACATTCGCGTTCGCGTCCGAGCTGGCAACTTGCATCAATTCGTTCACCACACTGTCCGAGGCGACGCCGAGATTACCGAGCGCGGTTGCGGAATCCACGCGGATGCCCGCATCGTCTTTATTTAACGCTTCAAGGTAATGATTCGCCAGCTCTTCTTTAGGAACATTGAAGCGGGTTACGACTTTGCCTTCATCATCCATTTCCCATAGCGCCTTGGCCGCCGCATTGCGGACTTTTTTAACGGGATCTAATTTCAAAATGGCAAGCAAGGCCGTCGCGATCTCTTCCCGCCGGTTCAGAGGAATTTTCTTGGTTTTTTCGAGTTCACCCAAGGCCGCAGCCGCTTCCTGGCGGATATTGCCATCCTGGCTTTCCAAATTATTGAAATAGACCTGTGTCAATACAGCGGCGTCTGTAACGATTTTGGCAAGGGCTTTACCTGCCGCACGGCGTACACGCGCTTCAGGATCCGATTGCACGCTCAGAATCAACGGACTTTCGGCAATTTGATTGCGCAGCCGGCCTAAAATCGAGGCGGCCGCACGACGCACTTCACGCGATGCCGTCCAGGCTTCCCGCTTTGCATCCTCGCGGCTACGCGTCGCAAGTAATTGATTTAAATATTCCGTTACAGGTTTGGATACGGCATCTGACGCCAACTCACGATTGGATTGGCGTTCAAGTTCCGCCCAATTGCGATCCTGATTCCAACCCTGCTCGCCCGTGACCAGGCGTTCATTTAGGGTATGGACGAACGCGGCAGTCCTGCGGGACTGATCAGTAACCGGGGCATTGGCCGGTAAGATGAGGGTCAGGGATTCCGCCAACTTTTCGCGCATTCTTTCATAAAGCGCGACCAAGGCCTTCTCCTTGGTTCCGTAAGCTTGCAATAACACATTCTGTTCGGTAGTCAGCGTATGTTTCTCGAAAAGTCCGGAAGGAGTCATTACGGTCACAACCACGCCGTTCCAAGCGACGCGCTGCGCTTCTTCCAGCCGCTTATCACCTTCGAAATCTTCGGAGACCGAACTGATCATACGCAACCGCTCTTCTCCCGGAAAACTCGGATGCTCCCAATAATCCACCGCATTCCATCTCTGCTCTGCGATGGCCACATGCACACCTTCGACGGCAGTGCGGACTTGATCATCGGCAAGCCAGCGGCCCACGATATCATTCACGATTTGATCGGCTTGTTCCGGTGCGACAGAGGGTTCTTCCGTAGGGGCAGGCGTTACCGGCTCCTCATCCGCGGGCGGAGCGGGCGGAGCAACATCAGAAGGCGGTGCGGCCGGAGGCGTCGGCGGCGCAATCAGGGCCAAAATGCCGGGTAACCGGTTGATGAGCTTTCTATAAAATTGCAGAAGCGCTTCACGTTCATTATTGCGATAATAAGCCAAGACAAATGCTCTTTCATCCGCGGTCAGCACTTTGGCTAAGATCCGTTCCATCAAGGGTGGTGCGTTAATGTAAGGAAGCAGCGCTTCTTCATAGGCAAATTGCTTAGCCTCTTCTTCGTTTAATCCGGACTGCGCCATTGCAACGTTCGCTTCATCCGGCCTGTTGGTGGTCATCCATTGCCAATGGGACACGGGGTCTTTCACATCCGCCGAGACCCAAGACTTTAAGTCTTGCACGCGATAAACATATTTAAAATCTTCGGTTTGCAGCACGCGGTCGGCAATCTTATTGATGCGGTCATCATCCTGCGTTATAACCGGAATGACATACGGAACAGAAGGCGGAGGCGTCGCCGTCACGCCCGTTACGTCGGTGGTTTGACCCGGAATTTTGGTATCCGCCACGCGGGCCATCATTTTGGTCAAGGATTCCTCTTGCTTTGGTTCCTCAGCAACCGGCTCAGGTTCTTGCGCAGGAGCTTGAGCCGTTGTGGGTTTCGGTTCATAAGGTTCTTCCAGAATTTGCATATCCACGTCACCCTGCTCTTCGGAAGGCGCCTCTTCAGAACCCGCAGGCCGAACTTCTTCATCGCGTGGTATTTGACCTTCAACCGGCACGGCCACTTGAGAAACCGGCCGGGTCACGGGTTTATCCTGCTGATCAAGAGCCATGATTACCTCCGTGGTAGAAGGACCTTGCTTTTCTTCCACAGGCGTGGGCGCGGGAGCTTCTTCAGCCGCAGGCGCCTCAGTCGGCGCAGGCTCTTCGGCTTTGTCATCCAGCCAATCCGGCAGCCCTGAATCCGTTGCTTGAGATTCTTCTATCGGTTGAGCAGCGGGCGCAGCTTCTTCGACCGGAGCCGGTGTAACAGGTTGCTCTGCCGGCTGTTCGGCGGCAGGAGCGGGCTCTGCGGGTTTTTCTTCTTTCATCCAATCCGGAAAATCGTCATCTGATACGCGTGCGCCTTCGGACGACGGAGCGGTTTTCGGAAACATTTCATCCAGTGAAACGTCCCCCGCCTCCTTCGGAAGTTCTTCCTGTTTTTCAATTTTATCGAGGGTTCTTAACAATGCGGAGATTTCGTCATACACGGCTTGACCGATGGCGATTACATCACGTCCTTGAAAACCGTGCGTACGTAAATGTTCCCAGCTCGCCTTGGAAATGATTTCCGGATCCACATTGACGGTATTGGTAATGAAGCCGAAAATGGCTGTCCCCTCGACAAATTTCTGGCCTTGGGTAATGATAAAATCATGCAATTGTTCACTGTACTTTTGAACTGCCCGCTGAGCACCGTCTTTGATGATATCAAGGCTTATTTGAGTCACGGCCGGTGCACTCGGCGCCTGCGGGGCCGGAGATGGCGGTGCAAGCGGGAACTCACGCATCGCACGCGTTGCCGGACGCTGGCTCACAAAACGGACAGCGGCTCCGTAAACGGCTTCCGCTAATTTTAATGTTGCCTCAACGCCGTATTTATCCTGCGTATAATACTCACTCAAGAGAATATTAAACTCCCTCAGCGCTTCTCTTTGCGCTCTGACACGCTCCTGTCCTTGCCGCGACAAAAATCCCTTAGCCGCCTCCTCTTCCGCGCGGCGCGCTTTAGCTTGAATATTGGAGATAATCTCCAGCATATGCATATGAAGAGACGCATTATCACCCTGAGCCGTCCGCCATTGCGCGCCCTTGTTGATGAAATCCTCGAGCGGATCGATCAGCTGCTCCTTAGCCGCGGCGTCTTTCACATCAAAGAGTTTTCTCACGAAACCATCCAACAGCTCTTGCTGATGGCCGATTTCAATGCTTTCAAAAGCTTTCGTGATCGATTCAAACGTCCGCTCGGGCTGGGATTGAACGTACCGGACAACCGCCTGATACAATTCGCGATTGAGCTTCACGGCGCCTTCTCTGCCCTTATAATTATCGTCTCTCAGGAAAACTGAAAATTCCTTATCGCGGATGCCAGCGCCGGAGCGGTCCTTGCGGATTTGCTCCATCAACTCTCTTATTTCCTCACTGTCCTCGTAGCGAATTTGATTTTTCACGAAATCAGCCAGCCGGGCTCCATACCGCTCTCCTTTGACCAGCCGCTCGGCTATAACATTACGCAAATCAACCGCTGCACGCAATTCGGAGCGTTTTTCAATGCGGCCCGCATCCTGCAATTTATGATAAAGCGCTTTTTCCGGTTCGCTTTCCCCGCCGATTTCGACAAAAATGGCCGCGGCATCCGCCGCGTTCATCGCATAAGTCATGATCGGATCCATGGCCAACCGCTTAATGGCGGGCCAGGCATGCTGATCAAGCGCATACGCTTGTGCTTTGGCGATATCGCCGGGATAACGGGACTGAGCAAGCATGCGCGCCGGTTCGTCCAGAACTGTGTGCCAGTAAGTATCTATGGATCCGTGATCAGCAATGACGTCCTGTATAACCCACTCGCGGACCTTGTTGATGCGGTCCAAATATTCCTGTGGTATTTCTGAAGCAACGCGATCCAAAATGGGAGTTGCGCTTGGCTCTTCTTCCGCCACCGGTTCTTCGACCGGCGCCTCTTCAGCCGGAACTGGAGCCGGTGTCGCAGGCGCTGTTGAGCGCGCTGCTATCGCATCCGCCGCTATCTGATGAATGCGACGCTGGCCGAACCACAAGAGCACATACTGCTCAATCATCAAGTTGGCGTAATTGTTGATTTTCTTCGCATCGGCCTCGGGATGCTCATCCAGCCATTTTTTGAAAACAGCTTCATACTCCCTATCGCCGAAAACCTTCGGAAATAGTGTGCTTAAATAGGAACCTCTGATCCAAGTCCAGACACCGATCATATAACCGATAATACCCAGATAAATCGCGCCGTAAATAATCGTGTTAAAGAATACCGAGAAATACCACGGTAAACGCAGGATTTCAGAAAACATCAACTGTGTCGGCAAGAGAGCGCTCGCGCCGCCGTCACCGGTCGGAATATAAGCGCCGATCATCGGCATACCGGAAAGTATGGGCGGACCCAGCGTAAAAAATGCCGCAATCGCAATAATCGCAACGCCGTGCAGCGCGGCTGTCCAGCGCGTGCCCATAGCAGCACCGGGATAAGTCGGAGGCGTACCGGGAGTCTTTTGAACGTTTGTCATGCGGCCTATAAAATAAGCGATGCCCGGACCCATAATAAATGACGAAATAAGAATCGGGCCTGCGCGCATCACCAAATCAGCCGGAATCACACCCGCAAACAGCGGCCCCAAAAATCCCGCGGCAATTAAAATCACCACCGTCGCAATGGAGCCAAAATACACCAATTTCGTTTCAGGTACTTGTTCCTTCTTCATTTTTTCAAATGTTTCTTTATTGATGGTCATGGAAGCGAGCGGAAACAGGCCGAATAATATAGCCGCAATAATTCCGATCCAGGCATAAGCTGTCAACCCCAGGAACGTAGCCTGCGCGACGAAGGCAAGCGGCGCGAATCCCGGCAAGGCCAAAAGGACGATGCCCAATCCGATATTAAAGACGAGGCGCATTTTCATCAGATAGGCAGGCAGCGGTAAGGTCCGTTGACTCTCCTCAAAAGAAGGCCATGTCCCCTCGCCCTTTTTGCCGCTGAGACGCTCTCTCATTTCCTTGTAGACACGAATTGTTGCCATCATCAGTTCATATTGTTTGATGATGATTTTTTGAAGATAGACACCGGTCGAGGCCACAAATTCAAACGCGGCCGACGGAATATCAAGGGCGATAAACCATCCGATTTGCTTTGCGGGATATTTCACCCAACGGTCGAAAAAGCCGCTGAACTCCCGGGGCGACCCGTCATCACGAAGGGGTGGATTCACAACGGCATAAAGCCGGTTGAGCAATCGGCCGGTAAACTTGGTATGCACAAGCGTGATCATGATGAAAAGGAACAGGATTTCTCCCAGAAACGGGAAGGCCACTTCCAACGTTCCGGGATGAATCATCGCATAGAAAGTGATGATCAGCTGAACCAACCAAATCGGTTCCGAAAAGAGTCCGCGTGTGACCTGATTTTCCGCGTATTTTCCGCGCAACGGAATTTTCGGAAGCCGGTCATATTTTAATTTTTCAATCGGGGCCCTTAATTTTCTTTTATCATTATCTGTCAGCGCAGTATTTTGCTCGATCATTTGCAATATGGCGTCAGGGGCCTCCATCCCGGCCATGACATTGGTCACATATCCCGTATCGGACGGATGGAAAATCGTCGCCGGCAGACCGGGTACGGCTAAACGCTGCAACGCAGCGCTCAGATTGTTTAATTCAGCGTTCACGCGTGCGTTCAGATCCGTAACATTCTCCGCGCCCGCCACAATATTGCTTATCTTTTCTTGATACCATTTTTCAATCGCTGCAAGAATTTGATTATTCACATCCGAGCCTGCGATGACGCCTGTCGCGCGAATTTGCTCGAGCAGATAATAAACGATTGCGGCCTTGATTTTACCCTGCCCCACCGCATGATAGAGTTTGTGGAAAATGAACGCGAGCACACCCGAGAGAGCGCCCACACTGAGAAAGAGAGTCGCGTAGGGCGCAAGAAAAGCCGTGATGAGAAAAGCAGCTGAGATGACCCCGAATGTTAAGCGGAATGCACCTAAATTCCTCAAGGTGCGGTTGATGGGCGTGTGTAAGACGACAAAATTCCGGAAATCAAAGGTCGGCAGCCATTTTGTTTCTTCCCGGCCCAATTCATCCAGAAAGTTTGCCGGCGTGGATTCGAAGATGACGGCATCCGGCACATAAGCGACACGACCGAAAATGTTCCGGAAGGCGTCTTCACTTTGCACATAAGTGGGGTCCAGCGCAAACATCAGAGCATACTGGTTATCCTTGGCTTCCGATTCAAAATACAGCCTGGGTCTTACGAAATATTTACCTGCGCTGCGAACACCGCCTTCGATCTTTGCGGTACCGAGCTGAGACATGATACCCAAGCCCTTATTCGGAACCTCTTTCAAGGCATAGGCGTATAAACTGACCGCTTCGTTATAATAGGCAATACGAGCCTGCCACACCGAAAAACTGTCATCCATGGTGTTGATCATACGGAGAATGGTGTTTGCGGCGGTGTAATTGTCCTGGTCCAGGATGACACCGTTTTGAATGAGTGGTCTATCCCGGCCGTCGCGCGGACCTTCATTGCGCAGTCGCAATAAATTCTGGGCCCCTGCCGCCGTGGTCATGATACCCACACGTCGATTATCCGAAGGATCCACTCCGATTCTGACCACACCGCTCGGATCCTGCAAATATGCCGGATGACCCGGGGTCGGCATCGGATCTTCTGACCGAAGACCATAGATCCAGCCTTCAGTGACGGCGTCTTCGCCTTCCGATTGCATTTCAAGCCAACGTTCCCACTTGAGGACGTTATGGGGCTTACCAATCCCTTTCATCATCATCACAATAAAACGGTCTTTCACATGCTGCGGAATCGCAGGATTTCCATCATTGTCTATGTCGTTATTTTCAAAAACCATTCTGCGTAAAATATCCTGATAACGCGCCAAAGTCGCCGCATTATTACCTTCGGCTTGCAAAATCATGACCGCTACAAAGTTGTTTGAATTGACCGACTTTAACAGATCAATGTTCTTTTGGATGACTTCAATCAACTGATTGTCATCCGTAGGACGCAAGGGGCTGATCACTTCAAAGCTCTTTTCGTCAGTAATATGTTCGGGCAATATCGCTGCATTCAATGTCGGACTGACGCCCGGAATGAACCGCGGCAGCAGCAAATTCACAAAAAACTTGCCGATGTTGATTTCAAGCACGACATGAATCAAATAAACGAAAGTAATCGCGTACAGCGCCAGCACAACCGGATCCACAAAACTGAATCCGAATATGAGAATGGCCGTCGCGGTAATAAATAAATTAAGGAATGTCATCACAACATGATAAGGAAAGCTTCTGTACCATATTTGCCTGAATTCACGGCTTTGCTCCACCGCGTTCGGATCCGGCGCGCCTTCCAATACCGGTTTGGCCCACGGACGCGTTGCGGCCAACCGGATAAACTTAAGAAATCCGACCGCAATGGTAAGGACGGAGGCCGCGATCAACGCAAGCGTTAAATTACCGACGGGGGTTCCGCTGAAATAACGCTGACCGAAGATTTCAACACCGCGTCCCAAGAACAGGTTGTAACGGGCCTTCTCGATTTCAGACCAATGCTTTTGCCAGACGGATTCCGGTACTTCCTCACGCAGACGGTCTTCAAGGACGTTTTTATACATTGAATTCATGGGTCGCTGGAACCGTTCCATTTTCTCATCCGAATAATCCCAGGTTTTCGTCAATCCAATGCGCTTGGTGGGATCCACCATCAATGTATCAGTGATAACCAGAAGCTGCTTGCCGGTAAGCCACAGGTTCAAATCATAGGTGCCGCGGGGCGCTTTGGTGCGGTCGGAAGTCACGGATTTCGCGGCGTCTTTTTCGGCAGAATCCACGATGAGTTCGCGCAATCTGAGGGTTTGATCGGCCAAATTTTTGAAAGCAATCGGCGGAATCTGCTTTTCCACCATCACTGCCGTGATATCATCGGCGGCCGTATCCGGAAATTCGACGCGTTCGACACCCAACTCCTTCAGTCTGCGGTTCAATGTATTCAATTCGGAGAGTACAACGGGTTTCACGTCTTTTGCCGTGATCTCAATTTTGGCCGGAATTTCAGCCAGACCGACCTGATACCATCCGTCCACCGAATAAAGGATGCGGTCCATCATAGGTCCATCCACCGCAATGTCTTCCTTCTTAATTTTTTCACGAACCGATATGGAGGTATCAATCCACCGGGTTATTTTTTCAGGAGACACTTCACTCATGAAGGCGTTGTTGCCTAGCAGTATCAGCTTCTTTTCATCCGGCGTACGGTTAATGCGGCCTAATTCAACCTTAAGATGCGCGCTGAGTTTTAATATCTCTTCCAACCGGCCGAGTTCGAGGTCCGCGTACTTTTCACGGGTTAAATTCTGAACCTTGGCGTCATAATCCGACAGTTCCTTACGGATGGATTCCGGAATATTGGTATCCTTCAATCGCGGTTCGAGATATCCGCGGATGCGCGTTTCTGTTTCTTTCAATATTTCGCTTTGGAGACCGTCACGGGAATCCGTAAAATCGACCCTTTCGGCGATTTGGGCGGCAATGCCTCCGATAAATTCCCATTCTTCCTTGGTAAAGAGCTCGCGGATATTGTCCTTATAGGATTCATAAAGATCCGGCTTCATGATGCGCGCATATAGATCGGCGACGCGATGCGGCACCACTTCATATTTATAGATAACGCCATCAGCCGTATAGCCGTCACGTGCCATGAATTTCACAAGCAGCGCCGCTGAGGCCGAGCTGATTTCAAGGCCATAAACCTCCTTGGCTTTGGCTTGGACGGTCAAGATTTCGTTCAAGAGACCTTTACGGTCAGCAACTCTGGCCTGTGTTTCAAGGGCTTGGGCATTTCGTTCCAGACGAATTTGTTCCAGCACCTTTTTCGCTTCCAGTTCTTCCAATATTCGGGGAAGCGTATTAAAGATTTTGTCATTGGCACGCATCATGGTTTCGCGGCCGGAACTTTCCAAAATCACCTCGAATACGCCCGGCGCGACCTCACCGCGCAGCTCCCAAAGCGTCCGGTTCAAGTGATCACGGATATTCAGGGTCTCGTCCCTGTTATAAATACCCGGCGCGGCCAAATCCATAAACCCGTAATACACGCTGCTGCTGCGCTCAATCAAGTCGCCCAGGGTCGTTTCAACATCACCTTGGCCATACCCGCGCTGGAGCATCTCCGCTTCAAGCTGTTTGAATTCTTGTGTCAGGGTATAAATCTGATCTTTGGTAAGGACTTCATCCAAATCCTGCTGCCATTTGTAGTAAACGAAAGCCCGCCGCTCGTAATCTTCCAGATTCATCAAAGAAAGTACTTCTTTATAAGTGGAGGCAAGCCGCCGCGATGCCCGGTTCATTTCATATTCGGATAAGGGAATATCGTCCCCGCCGCGAAGCTCTCTTAAGAATGAAGGCAGCAAATGCCACGGTAGGAATTTCTTGTCCTGTGTTTTGTAGACTTCAGATTGCGTAAAGGCCATATCGCTAAAATCCTGCGAAAGCCTTTTGTCAAGATCCTGATACTGGTTCAGACCCTGTTCATGGAGTCGCGCTACATATCCTTCTACCTGGCCGCGGCGAGTCGGAAGCGGAACGTCTTTGGCGATCTCCGGATTTTCAAGACGGCTTGCGACATCCACCTGCATCCGGAATGCCATACGCCACGTTTTGGCGGAGTATTTAATGAACTTACCCAGTGTTTCCTTGCTGAAATCGGGATTTTTCTTGAGACGTTCGACCATTTCCCCCACCTGTGAATCAAACATCTGAATGGCTTCTTCATAGACATTCTTGTTATGAATCATAAAAATTCCCTGCAAATAGGTTTCTACGATCAGACGCTTGAATAGTCGGTCCTGAATAGCCGCCGAAACCTTCGGATCAATTAGGGATTCACCTTTTTTGAGTTCCTGGAACATGCGTTCTGTCCCCATGTAAAAGGCCTCTTTGTCATCGACCTTCTGATCCCGCAGAACCGCCAAGTGCTTCAGGAGTTCATCACGTTCTCCGGCTGTTTCCCAAGGTTCGGGTGATTCGTTATTCGTGATTTTCAGCTTAACTTCATCAATCAAATGCGTTCCGGCGCGTTCGCGGATGCCGCGGGCATAAGCGATGTTTTCAAAAATGCGGCTGATAATTTCACGATTGCCGAGGTCAATTCCTGCTTCCGGGTATTTCTGCGCCAATTCTCGCAGCTGATTGACGTAGAAACCGATGGCTTCCTCCTGAATGACTCTGCCCCATCTATCCTGGGCGGCGTGAAACACATTCAAACGGTGTCGTAGTTCGACTTTGAGATCTTCCACCGTGTAGGTCTTGCCGCTTTGTTCCGCGATCTTATTCATGCGGTCCACAAAATCAGTCCAATGCTTCAAGGCGCCGATGTAGTCCCCGATAAAGCGGGGATCTTTTCGGTATTTGTCCGCGGTATAATCAATGCCCTCGATGGTTTTGTGATACTCATAAAAATTCGCTTTAAATTTTTGATCCACGGCGGGAATGGGTCGTATCAGTTGGCGCATCATTTCAAAACGCGCTTCTTCCAGTTGGATACGATCCGCTAACGGTACGCTATTCAGCGCGTCCCTTTCGGTTTGTGTTAAATCATCCCGTAACGGCGGATAGGCAACGATCAACGAATGGCCAAGCAAAATACCCGCGTCGTCGCCTTTCTTATCGCGCAGATTCAACTTACGTCCCAGCACCGATTCAAGATCATCTTTGAGGTTAACGGCAACCTCCAAGGCATCGCTGTAAGCTTGGGTACGATCCTCAAGAGACAATTGATTCCAAACATTTTGCGCATGCGGTGTGGCAAATTCCCAGCCCCACAAGGCCTTAATCATGAAAGCATGGCCGAAGACAAATCCGACATCATCGGGATTTTCAAGATCCAGCTTAAATCCAGGCTCATCTAAAGCGAGTAATTTCTCAAGATTCGGGCTGATCTTGTAGGCGATGCCAAGCACTTCCTTATAAACTTCGATTCTTTGCTCAAGCGGAAAGCCTCTCCATATTCTAATTACGTGGTCCGGCGCTTCCTTCCAGCCGGAATAACCGATGATGGTACCTACATGGCCCATCAGGAGGCCGATATCGTCCGGATGATTAAGGTCGAGCTTGCCGCGCAGTTCCTTCACGCGGTCCTTTAAGGATCCGACAACATAGATGATGAGCTCAAGCTCCGCTTCGGTCAGGCTATAGCGGCGCGCATAGTCATACCAAGCCGCCACGACGCCTTTTTGACGCGCATCTTTCAAATCAAGCGCCGTGTAAAGCCCCGACTTTTCGAGGATCTCGCGGATACGCGGCGCCTTATCGTAAAAGTCAACGACCGACGCATAAACCGCGTCGATATCCCCATCCGTCATTTGATCAAGCGGTTTGCCGAACTTCTCAGCGGCGCTTAAAGCCATAAAGACCGTTTCGCCCATAAAAAGGCCGTCGCGCAATTTTTCCTTTTCGGCCTCAATATTCTGTTCCAGCTTATAGATGACATTCGGCCCGAGCGTCACACCGGCTGCTTTTTGAGCTTCAAGATTCGCGATCAACGCGCGCAGAAGGCTCGCATCCGGAAGCGCGATCAGCGCTTCATCGCTTGCTTCGGGATAAATGGCGTCATAAAGTCCGGCGCGGTTGTCTTTTAATTTCTTAACGATTTTGACAAGATTCTCAAGACGCGCCAGGCGCAGCTCGGGATCCGCATCATAAAGCGATCCCGAACGGCTCAAGAATTCCCACGCCGTGATAATGGCGATATCTTCCACATTGCCGTGCAGCGCGAGCGTCTTACCGGTCGGATCTTTGTAAAGATCCAAGATACGGTTACGGGCTTTTTGGAACTCGGCTAAGAGGTCCTGATCCCGGTTGAACTTGAAATGAATCCGGAAGGCTGTATCCGCGCGGCTTTCTTCCACCCATTTAATGAATTTGTCACGGATAAACTCCGCGTCCGTACCGGCGGGATAAACCTGCGTCCACTGTTTGTAATCAATGCGGTCGGCGGCTTCCCTGGCATCAGCGGAGAAAACACCGTCTTGCTTCAAGAACTCCAGATCCTCACGCGAAACATTCAGCACACCCGGTTCGAGCATTTCCTGAATTTGTATTTTTAAGAAAATGACATGTTTTTGAATGGCCCGCTTAATATCCGGGTTCACTTCCAAGGTTTTTTCAACGATGTTATCCGCCGTGGCATGGGGATCATTCAGCATCCCCTCGGGCAAGTGGGCCAGTAAGCGCATGGCGAAATAATCATAAAACCCAAGCAAGCGCAAATCGACGGCCTTGTCCAACGCCGTTGCCGTATCCAGGCCCATATAGCCTTTTTGCTCGCTCGTTAAAGTGTTGGAAAGATGCTCATCCCAACGCACACCTAATTGCGCCGTACGGCGGACACTTTCCGGAAGTTTATCAATGAGAGCTTGAATCTGACTGACCGGCGCATTCGCATCCGCGCGGGCACCGAGATAACCTTGCGCCGTCAATGCTCTCAAGAGCTTAATCCGGACCTCATTTTCGCGCTCCGTCAGCCCGCGCGCCTGGCCGGATTTGACCAGAATGTCATCCACAAAAACCGCCTGCGTCACGACATCGCCGATTCTTTCCTCTTGGGTGACTTTATCCGTCACTTTGGTCGGCTGCGTTAAATTGATTCCGTAGATGCCCTTGGCGACTTCGGCGGCATCCGCGCTTAAATTATCATTCAGAACATTTGTTTTGGGCGTATGCACCGGCGCCTTGATTTCAACGGAATGCTTTTGGGTCAGGGTGCGCTCGACGCGCGTGCGCTGATCCCCCGCCTCCTTGGTAGCGGCATCCAGCGCCGTGCGCATCTGTTCCATGAAAGCGATTTGCTGTGCGATTCGAGCCCTCTCGGCCACAACTTCCTCGGCTTTCACGGGGACTTCCGGAGCGCGTCTTGCGATTTCACGGCGCAGGAGCTCTTCACGTTCGCGTGCGGCGACGGTTTGCTGGTCGGCGCGGTAAGGCAGTTTTTCATAGCGGACTTCCCGCAGAATCTGCACGCCGTCCTTTTCACCGAATTGCTGCAGCGTATGGCTCAAATTGTTGACGGATTTGTTGAAGTCATTGTGGGCCGCAATCAATGAAAGTTCGGCAATATTTTTGCGGTCCAAGGCCGTAAACAAATCGGAGCTTTCAATTTTTTTATCAAGATAAAGCCGCAGCATATCCTGATAGCGGTCCTGCGCCATCACATAATCGCCCAGTCTTTGATAGAGATTTCCTTGCGCGCGCAGATAAGCATAGTATTCGTTCAAGGCCTGGAAACGGATCGAATCGACAAGACTCGGTACCTGGCTGGCTGCGAGTTTCTGCTTCATTTTTTCGATTTCAATGCGGGCATCGCCTTCGGCGTTCAACAAGTGCAGTCGCAGCTCAATTACCCCGTAAAGGAAAGGCTTCACGTCATCAATGGTTCTGTCGCCGAGCGCACGCTTTAAATCATCCATATCCCGGCTGCTGCCGAATAACTTTGATATCCCGGCGGCAAGCGCCACGCGGGATGAAAGCCAGCGTTCCCAGGTCGACTGAATTTCCCTTAATTTGCCGATGTCCATATTCAGCAGAAAGGCTTTCAGCTGCGGGTCATTTTCGGCAAGCCGGACCAAAGCCTCGGGTGTGGTCGGGGCCTGATCCACGATCGCCTGCACCACATTCTCTTCCGCCGGAACGACCACTTCCTTTGCCTGCGGAATATTCGTGAGGGTTTTAAAATTCGTCAGCGCATTCTGATAAGCCCTTTCTTCGGTCGTCGCTTGATACTGCTTTCTTTCGTGATAATCCCGGGCCTTGTTCTGCGTGGTTTCATCGGCTTCCGCACGCTGTATCATTTCATACAGGGCTTCGAGTTCATCCGCCTGCAGCTGAATCGCATTGGCGAAACCGCGCTGACGCGTCACGTCATAAATCATGTTGTGCGTCACGCGTTTTGTTTCATTATTCAGATAGGCTTCTGCATGTTCGAGCTGTCTGGTTTCAAGATCAGCAATGTTATGCAGCTGGCTATACAGGGCTTCCAATGGATGATAAGCAAATTCAATACCGAAAGAACCGGTAAAGAATCTTTCCGTGCGCCCTTGAATGCCCGGGATCGGCGGATTCGGAGCCGGTTGAATGATGGGCAATATCGACGGAATATCGATATCCTGAGGAATCAAGCTTGCCTGCGCGCTGATCGTAAGATGGCGCAACCAACGGGTTTTGTGCCTTAATTCCGCGACCGCTGCCGCCGTTTGCGTGTTGAGATAAGCGACGCGATTCACCATCGTATCTTTGACGCCTTCCACATTTTCCGGTTTAGCCAGATCCAACGCACCGTCCGTGCCGCCCATTTGCTCAAAGCGCCTTTGCTGCTCGTTTGTGTCCGCGGGCGTGATTTGAATTCCCTCGCGGGAGGCAAGGTTTAATTCGGTGAGCGCATGATTCAGGGATTGAATCTGATAATTATCTTCACGCTGAAGCGTATCGAGCTCCTGCGATAATTTCCAAAGTTCCGCCAGATCGCGGTCGGAGGTGCCGGCCGCTTTCAATTTATCCGCGAATATTCTGAGTCTGTTTTGCGACTCATCATGAAGACGGCGGCTTTCCGCCAACTGATCGCGTGTGTTAAGATTCGTTCTTTCAAGCTGATCCTGATAGCCCCGGTTTCCGTTGCGGGCGGCTTGAAGCGCCACATCCGCCTTGCGAATGCCGTACTCCGCGACCACGCGGTCGACCGCCAAATCGGACATTTTGCCGAAATGGGCCAATTCGACGGAGGTGAATACGCCGGGTCCGGTGCGAAGCAATAACGGAACCAGTTCCGCCCGAATGCCCTGATGCTCATTGGCGATGTCGTAAACGGCCCAGGCGATTAAGAAGTCTTCTTTCGGAATGCGGTCCACTGCGCTCGGGTCAAAATCCTTCACGACGTCGCGAAAGGCTTTGACCAACTCCTCGCGGCTGACATCCTTCCCAAGGGCGGGTAATTTGCCGTATTCAAAAGCGACTTGATCATCCACTTTTAAACCTAAAGAATACTTATAAAGTTTGGCCGCCCGCTCACGTTCTTGATTCAGGGATTCAATGGCTTTATTGATGGAGGCCAGTTCCGTTTCAGCCCATGTAACACTGGCGTCTATCCGCTCTCTTTGAGCCGGAGCTTTTTCGCGGCGTGCCGTATATTGCTCGATTACCCTTTCATAAGTTGCTTTCTGAGATTCAAACCCCTGAATACGCGAATTGATCTGGCGCAAGATGATATGCAGACGCGCCACATTTTTAGCAAATTCAATTTCATTAACTTTTTGCACTTCGCCGGACTTGAGCATGGAGTGATAAAGCAATTCCACTTCCCCGTGATATTGCTTGCCGATCAAAAATTCAAAATTGACGCCCACACCGCGGTCCGGCAACCCGCGCGCAAATCCCTGCGGACCCGCTACGTCATCCGGGGCAATTCTGAAGGCTTCCGCGGTGACTTTGACCAGTTTCGAATCACGGAATGATAAGTAATCCGCCGCATTGATGGTTCCATCCTCTTTCAGCCGCCTGCTGAGATCCTCGACAAGCTGCTGTTCGCGCTGCTGATACATACGGATTTTCTCAAGGTATTCGAGGCGTTCCGACCAGTTCAACTTGTCTTTTTTCGATTCAAATTCCTTTTCAAGCTCGATGCGCGCTTCACGGACATCTTCCACCCTGTCCTTCCATATACTCGGCATGGCCTTGTTCATGACGCGGTCCAGTTCGGCATACTTTTCATCTGCATTCTTATAAAGATCCTGAACGTGATCTTTCAGACCCGGTACGTATTTGCCGTCCTGCCAATAACCGTTCTTTAAAAGCGGAATTTGGTACTGAAGTTGCGCGCTTTCTTCTCTTAAGGCTTCGATTTCCCTTTGCCTGGATGCAATACGGGCTTCTTTGGATTTGGTCATAATGAACAGAAAATAAGCGTCACCGACCGTGTCAATTTCATTTTTGAGCGTTTCGATCCGTTCCGCGATTTCAATGATCCGGTCTTCCTTCTCGCGAATGGTGACCGTCGCTTCTTCGACGCGGTCGAGAATTTCCCATTCCTTATTCTGCAAGTCTTTGAGTTTTTCGGTGACATCGCCTTGATCACGGATCAGCCACAAATGCCAAAAACCCAAAATGCCCAGGAAGGCGTGGTCATCAAGCTTGAGCATCAGTTTGATTAAGACTTCTTTGACTTCCCTTTGATGGACGCGCTCAATGGCATTGCGCCAATCCATGCCGTGTTTTTTCAGATCTTCCTTCCAGCTCTCGCTGTTGAATTCCTTGTGGTCCCGGACCGGCTGTTCAAATAAATTGACATAAAAATCCTCGTTAAACCGGCCGGCGCGCACGTCGTCCTTATATTGTTTGACGCCCTTGTCCACCGTTTGCGTCAACTCGCGCAATTCAATGTTCACCCTCTCCACATTGTTGACGGCATCACGCAAACTGAGCGACGCCCGTTCGAAACGTACCTGGGCCGCATGCAGCATTTCCGAGCTTTCACCCTGCTTGAAACGCTCCACGTACCGGTCGAGCATTCCGCGGGCTTTGGAATACTCTTCCTGAGCAAGTCTTAAATTTTCCTGAGCTTCTTTGACACGCCCGCCTTCAAAAACTCCGGGCTCGATTTCCCTGCCGCGCAGGTCATCCAACTTCTGCTGAATGCGGTCGATATCACCGAAATAAATGAAAAGATTGCGATAAGCGCGGTATTGATAAGCCAGAGGCGGGAGGGGTTCCTGTCCTCTCTCAATGGCAATCGGCAGCCACGCGCTCCAGCCGGCCGATGAAATCGGATCCACGAAGAACGGGAACATGGCCCGCAACCTGAAGATCACCGACCAGGACTCGCGCGCATTGGTGAGAACGCTGTCCATCTGGCGCAGCTCGCGGTTGAGTTCCGCCAGTCGGATATCCACGATTTGTTCGCCTTCTTCAGCCGGTTCAATGCCGAATTCACTCAAAATTTCTTGCGTGGCCTTTTGAAGTTCCGCTGTTTTTTTGGCGGGATCATTGTAAAAGTCCGGATTGGAGTAACGAGGGTCCAGCGTAACTGTGTTGGCTGAGACGCCCATCAAATGCGCAATGCGGTTTTTAATGTCGGATTCCCATTCCCGTGCCACCCTTAAACGTTCCTGCAAAGCGCGCTCAAGACGGTTGGCATTCCAGCCGGCATAAGCGTCAAAGCCCTTGCTGTAGCGTTTTTTAAGTTCCTCGAGCGTTCCTTTTTCATTCAATTCCGTCAAAATCGCTTCGATATCCTGCACTTCGCCGACGGCGCGCGTGTAGTCATTGACGAGTTTGGCGGCTTCGGTCACGGCGCCGATTACTTCTTTCTGGGACATTTTGAATTTGGCGAGCATTTGCTTATCGGCGAGCGCCGGCCGGATTTCATCGGTGGCGTCATATAAATAGAAAGACAGTTCCGCTCCTACACCCAAACGCACGCCATCCGAAACCCACGTCGAGGGAATATTCAGAAAATCAGGAATGCTGGCTCTGGCCTCAGCGATCAAATCCAGTTTTAGAGAACGTTCCGCCTTGAGCGCATCGGCATTGCGTTCGGTAAGCAGCATGGAATTTTCGCGCGGAATGGCATGAGCCAGAACCGCATATTTGGCGATTTGATCAAAGGTCAGACCTTCGGCCCCGGGATGAATCGGCAGATCACGCACGGTGTCAATGCGCGGCCCGTCAAGCTGGAAAAGATCCGCGGTCGGGTCGAAACGCACATCCACGACGCTTTTAAAGGCCCGGCCCAGAATTTCATGATAGCGGTAAAGGTCCGCAATTTCATCCTTGGTGCCTTCCGGCTGCGGGTAATCATAAATGACATAGACATCGACAATGGTTTTATCGAGCGCGGCGCGGAATTCGGCTTCCGTGGCGCGATAGATCTTGCCTCCCGTCAAGCCGGAAAGCGTCTCGACGAAATAATCGAGGAATTTATTCTTCAGGTCCTTGCGTTCATCGAGCTTGCGGCCCACTTCCCCCTGACGGAAAAGAACATCCGACAAATCCTTGGCCAGATGCTCGCGCAGCAAATTGCTGTTGAAGCGGGATTCGATAATTTTCGTAAAGGCATCGGCCAATTGATCATGGAATTCATAAAGTTTCGCCACGTCGTCGCGGGAATAATCCGGCTGCGGATATGAATACAGGACATATTTGTCTTTAACGGTTTTCTCAAGCGCGGCTTCAAAATGTTCGCGCTCGGCTTCCCAAATCCGGTTGTCCGTCGCGGCTTCGAGCTGCTCGATAAAATAGTCGACAAATCTTTGTTTTAAATCGACGCGGCCGCGCAGCAAGCGCCCGACAGCGCCTTCAGGAATCAAGGCATCGTCCAATTCTTCGGGTAAATTGGAGCTGAATTCTTTGTAAAGGATTTCGCGGTATCTTTGAATTTCGGCTTCACGCACCCGTTGCTGGCGTTCGAGCTCCCTCAGATCCTTTTGACGCTGTTCAATCGCGCCTTCCAACGCTTTATCAAG
This sequence comes from Candidatus Omnitrophota bacterium, assembly GCA_041585205.1. Classification (GTDB taxonomy): domain Bacteria; phylum Omnitrophota; class Omnitrophia; order Omnitrophales; family Aquincolibacteriaceae; genus JBFHCO01. The sequence continues at coordinate 34,882 of JBFHCO010000001.1, forward strand.
GATACGCGTCATCCAGTTTGCGAACCCGCCGACCGGGCCGCTTTTGGCGGCTTCTTTCGCATCCTCCACGACTTCCACCGGGGGTTTCGCATTGCGAATGGCGTCGCTCAAGGCACGCACGCGGTCGTTTAATTCGGTGATGCGTTTTTCATCCGCAGGCACCCTGCCCGCTTCTTCATTGAGCTGGGCGGTGGCCGCACGGCGCATTTCGCGCAACTTTTCTAGCGCGGCTTCAAAATCCTTCTTGGTTTTGGCGTCCTGACTTTGACGAATGACCTCTTCCGCGCTTTGCAGAGCCAACCGTTCTCTTATCCGGGCGGCTGCCGCTTCCATTTCCGCTAAGAGTTTATCGACGTCCGCTTCCGGCACTTCTTGAGGAGCAAGCACTTCCGGCTTGGGCTCTAATTCTTCAAGCAGCTTTTCTTCTTCGCGCGCTACTTCGACAGGCTCTTCCGTCACGGGTACCGCTTCAGGAGTGACGGCAGGCGCTTTCGCCTCTTCCTTTTTGGTTGCCTTGCCGTAAATTTCAAACAGCTGCAGGCTGTAAGCCATTTCATTCAGTAGATTGGCTCTTTGTTTGTCATCCGCCGGGCGATTGGCTTTGACTTGCGCGAGTTCATTTTCAAAGGAACCCGCGATCCGTTCATCGATAACTTTCCGCTCGCGCATATCCGTCAGCACATTTCCGAATTGCTGAAGGGTTTGAATTTCAGCCGAGCGCCAGCCCTGCAGGGCCAAATCGCCGGCCTCGGTGTGAACGCCCATCCAGCCCAAAACAGAGGCCGTGGCTTGCATGGTGGTATCGGAAATACCGATACCGGAATAGGATTCCGCTTTGTTCAGAAGATTATGGCCCCAGTTGATGGCGTTTAATTCGACGAATTCAACCGGGACAGAGATGAATTTAACGAGGGGTTGGTCGCTGCCTGTCACAAGATTATAAACGGGTGTGGCGGTGTATTTGTCAATCCATTGCGCGGCGCCGTAATGCAGCGTAGGGTCGGGCGTTTCACCCTCCGGGACATGATGACCCGCCAACCCGGCGATTTCAGCGCTCACAATTACCAAACCGCCCCAGGATTTAATGAAAGCGAACCAAAAAGTGCTCAAAGCCAATGCGGCAAAGAATCCAGAAATCGGGGCAACAACGTAGCGGTAGAAATAGCCGGGCGCTTTGACTTCAGGCGCGACAGCCGGTGGCGCGCGTGGCGCTTCAGTCACGACTTCGGCCGGAATGGGCCGCTTTTCGGCTTCGTCCACCAACCGATTTAACAGTGCTTTTTCGGCGCTTGTCGCAAAACGGACATGCGGCAATAAGGAACGCAGTTCCAAAACCACATTGCGTTTTTGATCTTCCGGCAAATTGGTTGAAGCGGAAATATCGGTGATTACTTTACGCACGGTCGCGAAATCCAAATTGGGTAGCTTCTTTAATTGATTGATTTGTTCGATGACGGCTCTATCAATGCGCGCGTTGGACAACTTAGCGGAAAAGTTCGGAATCGTGAGTAAAAATGCTAAAATAGCTGAGTTGGTAAGAGAACCAAGGGTCAAGGCATTCGCCAAAGCACCTACCACGATTCCTATAATAGGAATTCCCGCTACCCCACTCACAATAGCCGGGCTCAAAAGGCCGATACCCGCCACGCTGGCAGGCATCAACACCGTGACAAGGCCCATACCGATCGCGCTGAATATAGCCAACTTCCAGCGGCGGTAAATAAATTGAGATGTTGAAGCAACGAAGGGTTGAATGAGCCATTTGTTAAGTCCGCGGCCGATGCGGCTTGGAACTGAATTGCCATAGCGCATCTGTGCCGCGCGGCCGACTTTTAAATCCTTGGCATTCAGCATGGCGCCGGCCAACACGTCTAAAGCAATTTCACGCGGCAGCGGCGCAATGCGGCTGCGGAACCAATGAAAGCTGATTTTGCGGCGGTAAAAACTGAAAAAGAAGGAATCCAAAAGATGCGGACCGAGCATTAGGATTTTTCCGATCAACTTCCCGATAGATAAACGCGGAGAGTTGAAAAAAGACTTGATGACATAGCCGGTCTTGGCCAGCAAGGTGTTGCCCGGTATGGGTTCTTTGTGCGGCTGCGCATCCCGGCGCACATAATGAAGTTCGGCCGCCTTTTCAAGCTGTTCATAAACATAGCGCCATTGTTCAAGGGATGCATCGCGCGTTAATCCGGTTACCGCTGCAAGCTTATCCAAATCGCCGCTGTCAAATCCGTAAGCTTCTAGAATACGCTGAATAATCGCTTCTTTTTCGGCGTCGATACGAATCGCTTTGACCTTTTTAAGATCCGGCAGCGCCTCCCCCGCATGCTTTGAGACAATTTCTTGAATGACATCCTGAAGGCCGGGTGTCACCGCAGGCGCCGGAGCGACAGCCGGTTCCGCGGGCTTGACTTCTTCAACTTTGGGTTCTACGACTTTAGGCTCTTCAACTTTTGCGGGCTCTTCCACTTTCGGCGCTTCGACAACCGGCGCAGCCGTGACTTCAGCTAACACCCCGTCGATTTTCTTGCCGTAGTCTCGGAGCATTTCAAGCTGACTGGTCGCAACCCATCCTGAAGGCAGTTTCGCAAAATTGGAAGGAATGCGCGAAAGATCTTCGCGAATATCCCGAAGATCTTGAAGACCTTCGGCTTTTAACCGATCCGCCGTGATACCGTCCTGGCGCTCCTGAGCCGTCAAGCGGCCTCGCGCTTTACGAATCGCTTCACGGATATCATGCTGCGAATTGCGGCTGAAAAAATGGCTCATGCTGTTGAGATACGCTCGTGTGACTTCATCCGCCGGTCCGCCCAGGCGGTTGGCGATAAATATGGCGACGCGCAAATTGTATTTAATCGCGGGCAGTTTCAGGCCCGTCAAGCCGCGCTGCTTTAATCCGAGCGCCCAGAGAATTCCTTCATCCTGCATCGCTTCCACCCACATTTCATGGTGCTTCGCGCCGGATTGAGCGAGCATGAAATCTAGGACGGCCATGCGCTCGGCCGGATCCAAATCTTCCTGCAGCGCACCGGCGATCGGACGAATATCATTTAGAATTCCGCGCAAAATGTAATCTTTTAACTCCGGTTCCTTTTTAGTTTCCACCGCCTCTTCCGCGACCGGCTGACGCAATTCGGCGCGGGCAACAGGCGCGCGTTTGGCAAAATCTTCGGCCTGATGAACAATCAAAGCGTGGCTCGGCACCACCGCGATGATGGTTTCGGTGCCGTTTACCTGAATCGTTTTGCTCAACTGACCACTTAAATCGGAGTAAGACAATCCCAAGTCGCCAAGCACCTTATTGCGGCCGTTGATAGAATCATATTTCACAGCCACCAGACGCCGCTCCCCGTCAATCAAGGTGGACGGAAAGACAAAGGCTTCCCGGCCGTCATCCTTGAAATAAATACCGGTTTCCACCGTGCGGCGGATGATTTGCGTCAATATGTCCCGGTCTTCCGCCGGAATCCGCTCGTTGACGGCCTGCGTCAATTCCGTCAACGTCGCCTCGACATTTTCGGTTTGAAATAGGGATTCGACCGTCGTTAAAATAATCGAAAAAAGAACGGAACCTTTCACAGGGTCGTTTTGCATGACTTCCGCGGCCGGCGTACGGCCGATGTCACGCAGGAATTGGGCGCCCGTTTGGCCGTTTGGAACCAAACGCCAGGCGGCCAACTGAAAACGCGGGTCATTCAGAACCGCGGTTTGCTTCGGCGCAAAAAAGGCTTCAACCAGCAATCTTTCCACTGCGGTCGGAGTCTGACGCAATGCGGCGTCATACAGCTGCGCCTCGCGCTCCTCATCAATGCCGTTCGTGATGCGCGGGGCGATCACCATGTAAGAGTAATTATGTTCTTGAAGGAATTTTTCGATACCGGGCGTATGGAAACCGCCGGTCACAATCGCGGTGACAGATTGTTTTTCATCCGCCATTTTGTCAATGGCCTTACGGATCATGATGCGGTCACGCTCAAGCGCCGCGGCATAAAACTTTTCGACACGCGGTAAATCACGATCCAGATTGCCGAGCTCATGCGGCAGGCCGAAAGCAAATTTGTGCTCTTTCAGCTTCGGCTGAAGAAAATCCGTGAACGTTGCGGCTTGGAACTCGCTGCGGTAAGCATAAAAGAATTCGGCGTCCTGCTTGGTGAGGCGGAAATCAAACATCTTGCGGTAAATATCATAAATCCGGTAAAGCCGGTCGAGCGTCACCTCATCTTGATTGCGGAAGAGTTTGTTCTTAATCGCCTTCTCAACCAATTCAATTTCATCAAATACCTTGACGTCAATCGCATCATAAAGCTGCATGTATCGCAGATATTTGAGGACATTGTCATATTTATCCTGCAGCGCAATCGGATTGCCTCCCCCGTTCACCACATCCACGGTGGTGTTATTGATTTCTTCTTCCAAATAACCGTAATAGGCGGCGCGCTTCATTTTTTTCATGCGGAACTGCACGCTGTTCGTGAGAAATCTGGAGAGTTTTTCGCGGGAGAGCACATTTTTAAGATCCTGATTCAAGCCTTCGATTTCCTGCTCGGCCTTTTCAAAATCAATTTGGCTCTCGAGATCGATCATGGCAAGCAGTGAATGCATGCGCGGGTAATCGTACAGAGCGATTTTATTTTCCTGGGCCATGCCCATCAAATAGCGGATATAGCGCACCAATTCGCGGCCCTCTTCATGGAAAGAGGCGCGCTGTTTCAGGAGGTTGCGCAAATCATCCGAAAAGACATAACGGGAAACACCGTCCAGAACTTTGCCGAGCTGGATGAGAATGTCTTCGTTTTGGTCTTTGATCTCGAGGGTTTGAAGGTATGCATTGCGGTTCTTTTCGTAAATTTCGCGCTCTTCCACGCCGAAAAGCTTGATTTCCGGGCGTTCGACAATCGCAAGATACTCGGGGCCGGTCAAACGGCCTTCCTGCAGTAAATAATCGGCCACGTTCTGGCGGGCCTGCTTATTCGGAAAAAAATTGAAAAGTTCGGTGTAAAGGTGGCCTTCCGCGCCTTCCAAACTCACCCATTGAATGCCGTGATTTTTCGCGAAGTAATCGATGATCTTGGCGATATTGCGCTGCGCCTCTTCGTTGATGTGCGCATCCTGGATGTGAATGACGATATGGTCGCGGGAGCCTTGAAAACTGGATTTGATTTGACCGATGGAATCGGGAAGATTTAAAGCGTCAAAAATGCCGTTGGAGTTATTTGAAACAGAAAAGTCTGGAGAGGATGCCTTCTGATTTCCGCTCAGGGCCTGTGCCACCATATTGCCGTCAGCCCATGCTACGGTCGTCGTCGTGAAGATGGCTGCCACCACAAAGGCAGTCGTCCTCAGCCAAATTTTAAGTCTTCCGGTTTGCCAGGTATACATAATTAAACCATTAAGAACTTAAAAATCGCGGACACTTAAAATACCTTTATAAAAGATGTATCTCAAGCTTCTGCAAAGTTCGGACAAAGAGTAACACGCACTATACGGAATTGCAAGGTCTTATTAAAATTATTTAATATCATCTACATCCGTAACTCATTTGAAATCAATGCGTTAATAAATGCTATAAATTTTAATAAGTTGTTATAATCCCATCGGGGTCAGGTATTTTACCTGTCCCCGGTGGCTTGCACCGCGCTTACATATATAAGTATATATGGTGATTACGAGGTTTGCTGGTGTTAGGCGGTACTTAGCTGCAGATACCCGCACCAATGTGTGGGTACGACTTCGTACCTAATCATGATGATTAGGTACGTCATCGTGACAGCCCTTGACGGCTGCCTACGGTGGCGGCGAGAGCCTGACGCTCTCGTCCGAGTCGAATTTTTCGGCGCCGAAAAACTTCGAGGGGTTCAGCGATGAGCAACGCGTTATGAGCAATGAGTGTTCTGAGCCAAAGGTTTTTACCCAGTGCTCATTGCTCATAATTCAATGCTTTCTTTATGCGGCTACCAGCATCATGCGCATGCCGACCATTTCATTGAGCAGACCGAGAATACGGTCATTGAGGTAGCGGGACATTTCAAAAACACCGGCGGCTTTGGGGACTTGGAATTCGCGCCACATCAATTCATTGAATTCCGTGACGCCAAGGAAGGCGGCGATCCAGGAGAATTCGACAAGGAAGTCATTGTAATCGGAGCCGTCCCAGCCCCGCGTGCGGATAAAATCAGGCATGATTTCATCAAAGGCCATGACGCCCACTTTCATATCCTGTCTCAGCCAGTCCCCAAGTGATTTGCCGGTTTGATCCAGCATGGTTTGATTCACGGATTCATCCCGTAAGAAATCCTTGGAAATCAGGACCACCGTGTGTTCGGCGTTCGGGGCCTTGCGTACTTCACGCAGCATGCCGTCCAGGGTCGACACATAAATGACGCCCGGGCTGCCCTGAAAATTGACGTCATTGGTAATGACGCGCGCCTGCATTCGGGCAAGCATATTTTCAGCCACAACGGGGTCGGCTGAACCGATAAGGATTTGAATCGCAAGCTGCTGGATATCCGGCGGAATTCGTTCAATCGGTTTAGCCTGCGCCAGGGCCAGCATGGCGGATATCATGGAGATTTGATTTTGATACGGGGTGATTTCACCCGCAAACGTCACCTCCTGCAGTATCTTCCAGAGTTCGATATTCTTTTGATAGGCGCTTTGCTCAAGCTCAAGACGTGATAATAGAATATTCACTTGACGCTTATGATCCATTTCATGGACCAGGACGCTTAAAAGGTCGCGCAGGACGCTTAAGACTTCCTCGGCATCCCCGCGGCGGAACGGCCGGGGCTCGAGCATGCCATTCAGCTGCTTTTGAATCATTTTTTGATGAAAGACAATGCGCGGCGTCGTGCGCGTATCCAGCAGCGCCGTATGATGTTCCTTTAAGATGCCGAAATAAGGTGATTCGGTATCGGCCGGATCAACCCCCATGATTTCCATGGCGCGTATTTCTTCAGGCAGTGCCAGCAGCGCTTCTTTTAGTTGCGGCGTCATCTGCTTGGACCCGGCCAGCAAGGCGCCGAGCTCGGCCGCCTCTTCAAACAGCACCCGGGCCGGACTCACTTCATTGCGCTTCAGGCGCGCAATCACCTGCGCCAACCAGTCGAGGTATTCATCGGGAAGCTGCATATCGGCTAATTCCTCACGAATCGCCACCGAGTCTTGACGCATTTCAGCGCGGGATTGAACTTTGCGGTCATATTGGGCGCGCTCGGCGGCATTCATGGGCCGGATCACGGACTGACCATCGCCGCCCACGATAAAGGCGGCCATCTCCTCCGGATTGGCCAGCGAGTTCCACGTTTTAAACTCCGCTTTCATCAAGAACCCTTCTTCCACGATATCCATATCAAAATTCATGCCTTTCACAGCCAGACCCAAAGCAATTTGATCCAGCATACCGCCCTTCGCCGCATTATGTTGATCGAGCCATGGCTGTTGTATCTTCAGAGAACTTCCGTCCGCCATACGAAGTTGCGACTCGCTAAACGTGCGGTCGCCTTGCTGCTCATCCACGACATAGAATTTGACGATGCCGAATTTCGTTACGATATAGGAATAACCCAGGCGCTCCATACTGCCGTCCGCGCGGAGGCGGCCGGTTTGCATCAGGCTGTCATAATTCGCATATTGGCCCGACCATAAGATCTGAGCGCCTCCGTCATCACGCGTCGGGTGATTATGCAACATGAAGTTTTGATAATATCCGACGGATTCTGAAGCATACTTTTGACGCCGCGCTCCTGCAGCCATATAAATCGGTGCACCTTCTATAAGCGAGGGCGTATCCGCATGCGGCTGACTGACCGCCTGTTCAAAAGCGCGTTCCGTATGATGCAGCATATCCAAGGCCGTCGGCCCCTGCGTAAGCGCCCAAATGCGCTCCACGTTGCCCACATCCGTCGTCACCAGCTCCAGATAAGATTTTCCCGTAACCGTATAGAGCGTTGCGAGGAATTCCCTCACCGCGGGATTCGTAAGATTCCAGTTCAAGGCTTCCCATGCCTTGGCAGCCGCATTGCGAACGAGCCCTCCGGCATCCTGCGACTGATCTTCCTTGAGAATACGTTCAAAAACCGTTTTCAGCTGCTCGAGAGTTGCCGTCTTGGCCATCTGACCCAACACAGCCTGCATCAACGGATCTCTGACGGACCCATTCTCATCTCCCGGATAAACTTGATTGATATTCAGGAGCAGTTTCATCACGGCATCATAGGCTTGAGCGCCCGTCTGATAAGTTTGCAAAATCTGATTTTGAACCTCGGTGTTTCCGAAGTAATCCCTGAATAGATAGTACGCCGTCCAGGCGCCGTCGATTCCGCCCGCCTCGATCGTACCGCGCAGCGCATCCCATTGCCTTTGATCGACCTGCCTTTGAACCTGTTTCTTGGTTTCTTCGCGGTCCACGTTTTGAAGTCCGGAAGGATGCCGCGAAAACGTAATGCCCTTCAGGCGTTTTTCTTCCGCCAGATACCGGCCCGTATCACGGACCATGAGCGCCAGGATTTCACGCATGCAGCCGGCATGACCGCATTCCATGAGTTCTTCGATTTCACTCAAATCGCGGCCTTGTAGCGTTAGCTGATTGATCAGATTATTGATAAACTCTTCTCCGGCCATTTCACGCAGAGACTCTAATTTTATTAAAAGCGCCCGGACGCGTCTTGACAGGTCAATCTCTCTGTCGATACGCTCCTGAATGGTCTGATTCACTTTATCAGGATATTTCTCATCCGTTTTTTCGTAGGGCGCGATGCGAAGAAGATCCTGAATATCATGCTGGCGATTCATCCAATCGGTTTGAATGATACCCAGCGCTTCCTCCGCATTGCCCTCGTGAATCGCTTTCTCGACGCGCTCAAGCAGCTTTTCCTGCGCCAAGCCGCGGCTCACAGCGCCGGATTGCAGCGCGATTTTGACCGTTTCAATCAAATCGGATTCCGTCTGCAATTGATGAAACGCAATCAAGTCATCCAAATCGCGCGCATTGCGGCGGATGCGGTTGACAAGCCCGGTGGCTGTCAGGTTGTTCTCGACCAGCATTCTTTGCAGTCCGGTATCCGTCTTGGCGGCTTGAACCAATATATCCTCCAGGCGGAAAACCGAATGCAGCGCCTGTGTCACGCGCTCGCGCATTTTCATGGCTTCGGCACGCGGCCAGC
>JBFHCO010000002.1:0-42788 GCA_041585205.1 Candidatus Omnitrophota bacterium
AGCAGACGCCCGTGGGGCGGACACTCGTTTTTCATCAGGCAAAAAAAGATGTGCTAAAAAAAACCAAAGGACATTATCCTGCACCGCTTGAAATCCTCCGTCTCATTTCTGAAACCTATGGCCGTTCGGGGGCGGAGATTTTTGAAAAGGAAAGCCGCGCCTTTTCAAAGTTGGGCGCGACGCATATTTCCAAAAATCTCATCAAGGTCTTCTATTTAAATGAAAAATATAAAAAACAAGCGTGGACCTCAGTCAACGGAAAACTTCCGCCGGTTAAAAAATGCGGCGTGGTCGGCGCGGGCGTGATGGGAGGGGGTATCGCTCAACGAGTCAGTTCGAGGGATATACCGGTTCGAGTCAAAGATATCCAGGAACAGGCATTGGGTCACGCCCTGAATGAAGCCCGTGGCATATATGAAGGGGATTTGAAGCGCCGAAAAATCGATCGCCACACCCTCAGCCGTCAGATGGGTTTGATCTCGGTGGGTTTGAAAAATGACGGCCTGCCGCTTTGCGACATGTTGATCGAGGCCGTGGTTGAAAATATGGAAATTAAAAAAAAGGTTTTTGAGGAACTGGACCGGATCGCCAAACCGGATGCGATTCTTTCTTCCAACACGTCATCGCTTTCGATCACGGAGATGGCGAAGGTGTGCCGCAAACCTGAACGGGTGGTTGGACTGCACTTTTTTAATCCGGTGCACCGCATGCCGCTTGTGGAAGTCATTCGGGGGAAACAAACTTCGGCTGAAACGCTGGAACGGACCATTCAATTTGCGCGCACTCTCGGCAAAACGGTGATTGTCGCCGAAGACCAACCGGGATTTCTGGTCAACCGCCTGCTGCTGCCGTATTTGAATGAAGCGGCGTATCTTCTGGAAGCGGGGCTGTCGCCCTTGACCATTGATTCCGTGGCCACTTCCTTCGGCATGCCGATGGGTCCGATTGAATTGGTGGACCAGGTCGGGATCGATGTTGCCTATAAAGTTGCGCATGTACTTGAAAGCGCCTTCGGGGCGCGTATGAAAGTCGCTTTGACCTTGGAAAGGGCGTTTCAAAAAGGTCTGCTCGGAAAAAAAAGCGGAAAGGGGTTTTATTTTTATAAAGGAAAGAAAAAATCGGTGAACAGTGCGATGCTGCCGCGGCGTTCGGTGCGCAGTTCATTGCGCCATGAAGACGCCTTAAAGCGCATGGTCTATGTGATGATCAATGAAGCAGCGCGTTGCCTGGAGGAAAAAGTGGTTGACGCACCCGAAACCGTGGATGTCGGCATGATTTTCGGAGCCGGTTTTCCGCCTTTCCGGGCCGGACTTTTAAGATATGCGGATGCTGCGGGACTGGATCACATTGTTTCGGATCTCGAGCGTTTCGGGCATTATGTGGATGCCGACCGGTTTGCCGTGAGCCCGTACTTGAAGCAGCTTGCATCAAACGATAAAAGCTTCTATCAGCCCTGAAAATCCCGCAGATACTCCCTCTGAAATCAGTATTAAGAAATCGATATAACTGATTATAATACAATAGGTTATATTTATTCATGCAGAAGAATACCCGCGAGCGGCTGGAGAAATTGTATGGCTTCATATATAATATTAACTTCTCCCGCATATTGAGCTTGCCAGCAAGGCCTCAATCAGGAGCTTATCAGTTATGAGTAAAAACGTGTCGGATCTTCCGGTTCAGGTCATCTCGGAACTGGAAGATTATCAAGATTGGATAAAGAAATACCGGGCTCGCGAAATCGGCGAGGTCAAGATGCAAAAAATCCGCCTACAGCTCGGAACCTATGCGCAGCGTCAGGAAGGCGTTCAAATGCAGCGCATTAAATTTCCCGGCGGAACAATGACCTCCGATCAGCTGATCAATCTAGCTGATGTGTCGGTGAAATATGCGAGCGGTTTTATCCACTTTTCCACGCGCGAGGACGCGCAGCTTTACTATATTCAGTTGGAACAATGCCCGGACATGATGCGCGACCTCGCCTCAGCCGGTATCACCACCCGAGAAGCCTGCGGTAATACCGTACGCAATATCACAGCCTGTTACCGCTCCGGCATATCCACGACCGAGTCCTTTGACTGCGAACCCTACGCTCGGGGTCTTTTCAGTTTTTTGGTGCGTAATAAATTCAATCAAGTGATGGGGCGAAAGTTTAAAATCGCGTTTGAAAGCTGCTCCGTAGATCATTCCGGCATGCGTTTTCATGACTTAGGTTTTCAGGCCGTCGTGAAAAAAGAAGACGGCCGCGAACGGCGCGGATTCCGCACCTATATTGGCGGCGGTTTGGGCGGTGTACCGATGCTGGGATTTCTCTACAGTGAATTCCTGCCCGAAGAAGAATTGCTCAATCTCGGCGCGGCTTCGGTGCGGCTTTTTGACCGTTACGGAGAAAGAAAAAATCGCATGGCGGCACGCATGAAATTTCTGGTCAAAAAAATGGGCTGGGATGCATTCAAAAAAGCGCTTGATGAGGAGCGCGAAAAAGTGAAGCTGCGGTCTTCCGCAAATGATTATTTGAAAGAAGCGCGCAAGACGCTCCGGGCGCCCGCCTTACCCGCAAACTTACCCGAAAATCCAAAGGGATTGGAATCCAAAGAGAATTATAAGACTTGGCTTCACGACAATGTGATTGACCATAAATTCAAAGGCTATAAAGGCGTTCATATTCGACTTAAATTGGGGGATTTGATCGCCGAACCCGCCAAGCAATTGGCGGGAATCGCCCGCACCTTTTCACAAGGGATCCTGCGCATCTCCATCGAGCAAAATCTCTTTCTGCCGTGGGTACCCGAAAAAGCGTTGCCGGCTCTTTACCAGGCCCTGTCTGAAATTGACTTAGCCGACGCGGGCGCTGAAACCTTGGAAGATACAACCACTTGCCCGGGCGCGGATACTTGCCGTCTTGGAATCACATCCGCCAAAGGATTGGGGGCGGGTGTTTCGGCGGCTTTGGGAAACGGCCTTGGAAAATATAAGGATCTGGCGCGCAACGTGCGCGTGAAGGTTTCCGGGTGTCCGAACGGTTGCGCTCAGCACGGCATCGCCCAAATCGGTTTTCAGGGTGCTGCGCTCAAGAAAGACAACCGCACGGTCCCCGCGCATGATGTGTTTGTGGGCGGACAATCCGCGTATGACAAAACACGTTTCGGTGAAAGAGTCGGAAAGATTCCCGCCAAGAACGGGCCGCAGGTGGTTGAAGCCTATCTTGCGCTTTACGCCAAGGAAAAGCAGGCGGATGAATCCTTCAGTGACTGCATGGCGCGCCTCGGAAAAGACAAACTGCAAGCCGTCCTAGTGCCTTTTCAGGAAATTCCATCCTTTGATGAGCATCCCGAATTTTATGAAGACTGGGGTCATGAAAACGAAAAGTTTTCCACGCGCGTCGGCATTAAAGGGGAGTGCGCCGGGGTTCCGGTTCAAGAAAAGGTTCCCGTCATCGAACAAGCTAAAGAACGGTTGCGTCAAGCTGAAGCCTTTTTAGCGCATAAAGAATTTGCCAATGCCCAGTTGGAAGCTTATGAAGCCATGGCGGCTGCTGCACGCGTACCGCTTTACGCCGCATTTTGCGACCCCTTTACTTCCGAGCAGGCGCTCTGGGAATTTGAGAATATTTTCGTCCGTTCCGGCAAAGCCGCCGCGGAATGGCTCGATTCAGCTGAAAAATTCGAAGCCGCGCGCCGCGCGGAGCCCTCCGAAAAACAAGCGACAAGCCTGATTCAAGCGGCGGAAAAGTATCTCCTGGAGTGCGCGCGCATCCAGGGTGCCGTGACACAAGCGCCACCCGCGCAAGCCTGATCCGTCTTATATTTTTTTCAAGCGGTCTTCCATTCCCGGAAACATGTGCTATCCTTTTTTCAAGGGTTGTCAGAAACATGGAGGAAGCCCTTGAAGAACGTTCCATGCCGGTATTGTTATAAAGATCTGCCTGAAACCGCGGTGGTCTGCCGTTTTTGCCACCGGCAGCGCTATCAGCCGCCCATCCCATGGGTTTTAGACACTTTCTTGATGATTCTTTTCGCCATCTCCTATTTGGCGGCCAGCCGATGCATATTTTGAAACCATGATTTTTCCTAAAAAAGCAAGTGACCGCACCCTATCTTTTGCTATAGAATCTTCCGAGAAAGTCGTTTTTATGATTAATTGTTCAATACAACTTTAACCGGGGATACAGCATATGAAACCTTTGGCAAAAATCATGGCGGTGGACGATGAGCGCATCATTCTCGACAATATTGAAAATTTATTGAAAGGGTCTGGCTATGATGTGGTGAAACTAGGCAAAGCGCCCCTGGTGGAAGAGACCGTGCGCAAGGAGCGACCCAACATGATTTTGCTCGATGTCCGCATGCCGGACGGAGACGGTTTGGATCTGTGCAAAAATTTAAGACAAGATCCCAAGAATGAATCCATGCCCATTCTGATGCTCACGGGGCTGGATGACGAACCGACCATTGTGCGGGCGCTTGAAAACGGAGCGGACGATTATTTGACGAAACCTTTCAAGTTCGACGAGTTGCTGGAAAAAATCAAGGCGCTGCTCAGCGCAGCCGAAAAAAATGCGCTTCCAAGTCAGAGGGCTTCGAAGAAAACAAAATAGAGGCAGAGGTTTCTATGACTGTTAAAACGACCAATATTGACGTATTGCTCCGCACGCTGGCTATTAAAAAAGCCTCCGACCTGCATTTGCAGGTTGGAACCCCTCCGGTATTCCGCATCAATGGCGATTTGAAATTTTCCGATCTGGAACCACTCACCCGGGAAGATTTAGAGCATTATATCGGGTCACTCATGACCGAACAGCAGCGCCGACATTTGGAAGAGATCCGGCATTTGGACGTATCCTATGCCCTCCCCGGCGTAGCACGTTTTCGCGTGCACGTTTTCCGTCAGAAAGGGGAGTTCGGCGTGGCGCTGCGTATTATCCCTTTTAAAATTCCCACGATGGAGGATTTGGGTCTTGCGCCGGTGATCAAGGATTTGGCAAACAGGCCGAATGGTTTGGTGCTTGTTACGGGACCGACCGGCAGCGGAAAGTCCACCACTTTGGCTTCAGTCATCGATTACATCAACGGATCGCGCAAGGCGCATATCGTGACCATTGAAGATCCGATCGAATTTGAACACTCCAATAAGAATTGCATGGTGAATCAACGTGAACTGGGCCAGGATACGGAAAGTTTCGGCATGGCTCTGCGGGATGCTTTGCGTGAGGACCCGGATGTGATTCTGGTCGGCGAGCTGCGGGATCTTGAAACGATTTCAGCGGCTATGACGGCGGCTGAAACGGGTCATTTGGTGTTCAGTACGCTGCATACCAATGACGTCGCGCAAACCATGGACCGTATCATTGACGTCTTTCCTCCGCATCAACAGCCGGAAATCCGGACTCAATTAGCCAATGTCATTCAGGGCGTGATTGCCCAAACGCTGTGTAAACTTAAGGACGGTTCGGGGCGTATCGCGGCTTTTGAAACCATGGTGGCCAATACCGCCATTCGAAATTTGATCCGCGAAGGAAAGTCGCAGCAAGTTTACAACGTCGTGCAGACCAGCCGCCAGGCGGGCATGATGCTCATGAAAGATTATTTGAAGATATTGATTGATAAAGGACTGATTACTCAGGAAGAAGCGGCGACCAAGGTAGGCAATGTCACGGCGAGTTCATCGCTTAAATAGTCACCCGTCTCTTCCTTGCCTCAAAAAATATAAACGCTTTTCTTGCCTTAAAGATTTCTCGCGTGTACTTTTTAAACAGGCGATCACCCACATGACGGGGGTCTTATGAAAGTTAAAGACATTCTGAACCAAAAGGGGACGCGGGTATTGACCATTCAAAGCGATCAAACCGTGCGGGATGCGTTGGGGATACTCGTTCAGGAACGGATCGGTGCCTTGGTTGTTTTGGGAAAAAAAGGGGAAATTGCCGGCATTGTTTCGGAGCGCGATATTATCCGAGAGTGTCATAGCCGTGGCCGGGACTGGGAGAGCCGAAAAATCAGCGATATCATGACTTCTAAATTGCTCGTCGGCCGCTTGGATGATGAGATTGACTATGTGATGGGTATCATGACCAAGAACAGGGTGCGGCATCTCCCCATCGTATCGGATCAAAAACTGGCGGGTCTGATATCTATCGGGGACGTTGTGAAGGCGCAGCTCGATGACAAAGAGTACGAGAACCGGTACTTAAAAGACTATATGTTTGGAACGTACACGGAAAGTTAAAAGTCAGCTTCCTCCGTTTTTATCCCCTTGGCCACGATTGGCCCCGCTTATCAAAGTGGAATTTCATGTTTTTATTCCTATAACTCCTTTATTTATAATAGGATAACATATGCATCTTTTGCGTCAGAATATTTGACAAATGCCGATACATTAGTTATCTTACTTATGTTGTTTATTTTAGTATTTATTCTGCTTTGAAATTCTCGGAGGATACGTGAAGGAATTTCGGGTGTTTCCAAAAAAAAGCATGTTGGGTAAAGTCTCCATTAAAATTACCCGCAAATTTATTATTACGTTCTTATTTCTGTCGCTTTTTCCTCTGATCTTCATCGGAATCTTTGCCTATAAAAACGGTGAAGAAGCGCTGCGTCAGCGGCTGGGCCTGAGTTTTATTCAAATCGCTTTTGAAACGATCGATAAAGTCGACCGGAGTTTATTTGAGGTCTATCGAAACGTCCAATCCTGGTCTGGCCTCGACATGATGCAGACGATCGACGAGCTAGACCGAAGCCGCGCCATTTCTACCTTCCTTCGGGAACTCCAACATGAATATGGTTATTTTGCCAGCTTGGATGTCGCAGACCGCAAGGGCCGTATTGTCGCGTCGAGCACCAATGATTTTATCGGCCGCAATATTTCAGATGACATTGCCTTTCAGCGGAGCATCAAAGGGCGCTCGTTTGTTAAAGATATGCTGAAAGATAAAATGACCGGCGAATGGGTGGTTACCATCTCCGTTCCGATTCGTGAAAAGCAAGATGATAAAAAGATTATCGGCGTGCTATGGGCAAAATGGAAGTCTACCGAATTGCTTGATTTAACGCAGCATATCGCCTCTTTGCACGGATTGCATATCGGCCTGATCGGCGGACATGTTCTGATTTTGCGCCAGGACGGACTTTTGATTTCAGCGCCTGAGGTACGACGTAACGATCTCTTCCGATTGAATTTGCTTCAAGAAGGTCTCGCCGCGCCGAATTTGGCTAAACGCAATTTGATGGGTTATTTAATTGAGCGGAATGAAGACGGTCAAGAAATTTTGATCGGGTATCACCGTTCCAAAGGTTTTCGTGATTTTCCCGGACTGGGCTGGACCGCTATCGTGGCACAAGACGCACGCATCGTTTTTTCCTCGGTCCAGCGCCTGAAATTAATCACCGTCGCAACCGGCGGATTTCTGGCTTTGTTGGTGATGACCGCCTCCATTTTTATAGCCAAACGGATGACCAAACCCATCATTGAAATTTCTCATGCGGCTCAGCGCGTCGCCAAAGGGGATTTTGCGAGCTCGGTCGAATATAACGACAGTGACGAAATCGGACACCTCGCGAACACATTCAACCAAATGATCCGTGATTTAAAAATGCAGCGCGAGCAATTGGTTGATAAAAATTACGTTGATTCCATCATCGCCAACATGATCGATGCGCTGATCGTTTTTGATGCCGAGGGCCGGATCAAAACCGTCAACAGGGCCACGCAGAATATGCTGGGATATCAAGCGGAAGAGCTCGTGGGCGGGAACATCGACCGCATTTTCGATGCTCAAGATTCTCTGATGCGCGACGACCGGATGAGCAAGCTGCTCCGTTATGGTTCCATGCAAGATTATGAGATGACGTTCTGCACAAAATCCGGAGAAAAATTACCGGTCAGCTTTTCCGCCTCGGTCATGCGTATGAATCAAAAAGAAAATCCGGCCGGCGGGGAGGTGCTGGGAATTGTCGGTATGGCGAGGGATTTGAGCGAGCGTAAGCGCGTGGAAACAGCATTGGCGGCTGAGAAAGAACGGTTATCGGTGACATTGCTTTCGATTGGGGACGGAGTGATCACGACGGACACGTCCGGTAGGATTTTGACGATGAATAAGATCGCGGAGAATATGACAGGTTGGCTGCAGGATGAGGCCGTTCAAAAATCCTTAAACAAGGTCTTCGTGATTACGGATCAAGACTCTCGTGATCCGTTGGCGGATCCCGTCGAGCAGGTTTTGAGTTCCAATCGGGTAATCGAGTCTGAGACGCCGGTGTTGCTGCTGGGGTGGGATAAGAAGGAAAAAATCATTTATTACAACGCTTCTCCTCTCAGAGATAGCAAAGGGAATGTGATCGGCGTTGTTTTGGTATTCCGCGATATCACGGATCAGGAAAAATTTGAAAGAGAATTCCGTCAGATGCAGAAGATGGAAGCCTTGGGGCGGCTTGCCGGCGGAGTGGCGCATGATTTTAATAATTTGTTGACGGTAATACGCGGTTTCGCAGCATTAAGGCTCTCAAGATTGCAAGAGAATGACCCGGCTAAAGGCGATTTAAAGGAAATCGAAAATGCGGCGGAGAGAGCGGCGGCGCTGACACAGCAGTTGCTCGCTTTTTCCCGCCACCAAACCTTGGAACCGAAAAATACGAATTTGAATGAGCTCATCACCGGAATTCAAAACATGATCGGGCGGCTCATGGGCGAGGATGTCGCTTTTGAACTCAACCTGGCGCCGGAAATTGGTGTTGTTAAAGTGGATCCGGGGCATATGGAACAAGTCTTGGTGAATCTCGCGGTCAATGCCCGCGATGCGATGCCAAACGGCGGTAAATTCGTAATTTCAACGCGAAACATGGAGCTCGGTTATCAAGAAATTCGCCATCATGTGGGTATGTCTCCCGGTAATTATGTGACGATTTCCGTGACGGACACAGGGCACGGCATGACTGAAGACGTAAAAGCCCATTTGTTCGAGCCTTTTTTTACTACAAAAGAAAAGGGGAAAGGCACAGGGCTTGGACTTGCCACGTGCTATGGCATTATCCGGCGCAGCGGAGGTTTCATTTCCGTTGATAGCAAACCGAATCAAGGAGCCACTTTTGAAATATATTTTCCCCAAATCAAGCAAGCCAAAGCCTCGTCCAAGAATCAAAAGCAGAAAGACGAAACGGACGACGCACATGCCGAATTACCGCAAGGCACAGAAACGGTTCTTCTTGCCGAAGACGAACCGGCAGTACGTAATTTGACGGCCCATGTCCTGCGGAATCAAGGTTATAAGGTGATCGAAGCGGCCAATGGGGAAGAAGCCTTGCGCATCGCTCAGGAAAATCAAAATAACGGCATTGATTTGCTCCTGACGGATGTCGTGATGCCTAAAATGGGCGGCCGGGAATTGGTCGAAAAATTCCGCGTGCTCAATTCCAAGTCTAAAATAGTCTTCATGTCAGGTTATTCCGACAAAGTGATTATCAATCAAGCTCTGTCCAAAGCCGGAGTTGCCTTCATCCAAAAGCCCTTTTCCAACGAATCCCTGCTCGTAAACATCCGCACCATTCTCGATCAATAACCCGCCTTACCCAGAACCAAGCTACGGCAGTCCATGACGGATTGAAATTTGTGCTCCAAGCTTGCATAGGGTATCCTTGATTAGGTACGGTTTAGATGGAGAAAGCCTATGCAAAATAGGTCTAAAAGTTGGGTTTGTGGAGGCTTTTTTGCGGTATTAATAATCTCGCTTTTGCTGCAATTTGGCTGCGGAGGACGTGTCAGCCGCAGCGGGATCATGAGCGAGGAGTTGCCGCTCACGGTGGCTGATCTTGAAGAGATGCGCCAGGGCGAGCAGAATCACGACAAGGTCTTGGAGTATTATAAAATTTATAACAACCCGCCTTTAACCGCATATGTCAATGCGGTCGCATCGAGTATCGGGGAAGTTTCCGACCGTCCCTACTTGCCTTATCAAGTTTTTATCCTTGATGATGAAGATGTCAATATGTTCGGAGGTCCCGGTGGTTTTATTTATATTTCAAAAGGCATGCTCAATTATCTGGAATCGGAAGCGGAATTGGCCGGTCCTCTGGCCCATGAAATCGCCCATTTGGGCCGTTATGATTACATCCCGCGTGCCAAAACCACCAAGGTTAAGTCTGTGTATCAATTGTTGATGCGGGGTTCCGACATGGCGCACGGTCATTTTGGATCGATGGGCGTTGCTGCGCATTCGGGTTTAAAGGGAATCGGTACCGTGGCGCCCAAGATCGCCAAACGGTTTGACAAGGATGCGGAAGTGGAAGCCGATAAAATACTCGTCGGATACATGATCGACGCAGGCTATGATCCCCGTGCTTATCTGGGGCTGCTTGAGCGCATGGCGCATGAACCTATTCATGAAATTGTGCGGTTCGTGAATTTGATGAATACCCATCCGCCTTTTCCCGAGCGCCGGGAGCTCTTGAGGAAGCAGCTTGAAAATATCAAATTCGATAGCATTGAATTCAAGCAGGATAAACTGACGGAAATCCGACAAATGATGGTCAACATGCCGGATAAGGTGACGGTGGTGAATAACGCCAATATCCTCTTTGAGCCCGTACCCGGCGTACGCCATGCCGATCCGGTGGAAGTGGATCAAATGGACCGCGAAAAAGAGCAAAAACTCACCCCGATTAAGAAAAGATGGTCTCTGTTTTGAGTTGATTCCATACGCCCCGATCAGCCCTCAGTGAAGGTTCCCTTTGAAACAGCCGATATTTCATAGATAGTATCTTTTCATACAGCCCGGGATTCGCTATCATTTCCGTTTATGAAAATAGCCGATTGCTATAAGCGAGATCAAAAGACATTCTCTTTCGAGTTTTTTCCTCCCAAGACAGACGAGGGGGAGCGGAAGCTGTTTGAGACTGTCGCCCATTTGAAGGAATTGCATCCATCCTTTGTCTCGGTGACTTACGGAGCCATGGGGACGACACGGGACAATACGATCCGCATTGTCGAGAAAATCAAATCGAATCTGAAGATGGAAGCCGCGGCCCATCTGACCTGCGTGGGGCATACGCGCGAAGATATCGAAAAAGTACTCGCCGAATTGAAAACGAGAGGCGTTGAAAATATCGTCGCTTTACGCGGCGACCCTCCGGCGGGGGAAACGCAATTTAAGCCGGTGCCAAACGGTTTTCGTTACGCGTCGGAACTGGTCCGATTTATACGGGGACACCGCGAATACCGCGATGCCTTTTCGTTGGCTGTGGCCGGTTATCCGGAGGGTCATATCGAATGTAAAGACAAGGATAAGGATTTGAAACATTTAAAAATCAAAGTGGATCAAGGGGCAGATGTGATTCTGACGCAACTTTTTTTCGTCAACGCGGATTATTTTGATTTTGTGAGCCGGGCACGGAAAATCGGAATCAAGATTCCGATTGTGCCGGGAATCATGCCCGTCAGCCACGGGCCTCAAATTCAGAAATTCGCCAAAATGTGCGGTGCGGTGATCCCCGATGAAATGAAGCAAGCGATCGAACGCTTCGGGGATGATCAGCCCTCGGTTGAGCAGTTTGGCATCGATTTTGCGACGAAGCAATGCGAAGCGCTCCTGAAGGCGGATGTCCCGGGGCTTCACTTTTATACGTTGAACAAGTCGAATGCGACCCGGCGTATTTATCTCAATTTGGGTCTTGCCCGATAACCTCGGAGAATATGACGTGCGGTGGAGAATCGGAGAAATCCTGATACAGAAAAAATTGATTGATTGGAATCAATTGAATCAAGCTTTGGAAGAACAACAAAAATCCGGGGCGCGGACCGGGGAGTTGCTGGTTAAAAGCGGTTGTATCACGAAAACGCTTTTTTACGGCGCGCTGGCCGCACAGCATGGAATGCAATTCGTCGACCCCGCTGACATTCAAATGAATCCCAAAGCGGCAGCGGCCATTCCGTACAGCATCGCCGAAAAGTATCGTTTACTGCCTATGGATATCCGTGGTGATACGCTCTATGTCGGAGTCGCTGATCCTCGCCAAACCTGGCCGCAAGAAGAGTTGAGTCATTTGACGGGGATACGGAAAATTAAAACCGTATTATGCCTGCCTGAGGCCATTCAGGAGAATATGCAAACGCTGTATAAGCCCGAATCGTCGAGTCAATGTTAAGGTTTTATAAACTCCATATTCACACCATGTGATTTATGATATAATTACGATGAAGATAGCATTAATTATTGACTCGTCGAATTCAAACGTAACTCATTTACCGGCCTTAAGTTGAGCGCTGGTTAAGCAAGTTGAAAGAAAGGCGGGGTGTGTCATGGGAGAGATGCATGAGCTGAAAGTATTCACCGTGGCCGAAGCGAATCGGTGTATTCCGCATCTAACCGAACTGATTGACGCCCTTCGACGCGTGCGCGAGCGCATTCACTCTCTTGAAGTGGAAATCGACATGCTCGAACTTATTTCGGAAAAAGACATTCAGGATCCTTCCTCGGCGGCGCATGCGAAATTGAAGGAATATCACGAAGCTGTGGATCAATGTTACCGCTGGATCGATGAAATTCATGAGATGGGTTGTTTTTTAAAAGATATCGAAACGGGATTGGTTGATTTTTATGCCAAGGTGCAGGGGCGGATTGTTTATCTGTGCTGGAAATACGGGGAAAGCGAAATCAATTGTTGGCATGAAGTGGGACGGGGATACTCCTATCGGCAGCCCTTGGAAGCAGAGGAAGAGGGTCGCGAGTCTTCCGGCTGACGGATCAATGATGATTACGGCGTGACAGAAAGAGAGCGCAAAGTGCAAAAAATGATTGTCTTTAGAATCGGCGGTGAAGGCGGTGAAGGTGTCATCAGTTGCGGAGAAATGCTGACCTTAGCCTGCGCGCGGATGGGCAATGAAATTTATACTTTTCGCAGTTATCCCGCGGAAATCAAAGGCGGGTATGCCATGTTTCAAGTGCGCACGAGCAATGACATATTGCTGTCGCATGGCAGCGCGCTCGATGTGCTGGTTTGTTTTAACCAAGAGGCCTATGACCGCTGCATTGCCGAAATGCGTAACGAAAACAGCGTGCTCATTTACGATTCCACTTCCTGCCATCCGAAAGGGGACTTTAAGGGTATCGCGTATGGTGTTCCCGCCTCGGATTTGGCGCGTCTTGAGATGCGCAATTACTTGACCAAAAACGTGATCATTTTGGGCATTTTATCCAAACTTTTCGGGATTGACCCCAACATTTTGGAAGAAATCCTGCGTCAGCGTTTCGGTAAGAAAGGCGAAGCGATATTGAATCTGAACTTTCAGGCTTTGCGGAAAGGGATTCAATATGTGGAGCAGAATATTGAAAAACGTGACCATTTTCTTGTCACCGAGCAGCAAAACGATAACCGCATTGTACTCTCCGGTAACCAGGCGCTTGCCTTGGGTGCGATCGCGGCCGGCTGCCGTTTTTATGCCGGCTATCCGATTACGCCCGCCACGGATATCATGGAGTTCTTGGCGCGCGAATTGCCGAAATATAATGGTGTCGTCATTCAGGCTGAAGATGAAATCGCCGCGCTTTCCATGGTGCTCGGCGCATCCTATACGGGCGTCAAGGCGATGACTGCAAGTTCCGGACCAGGCATTTCCCTGATGGCTGAATTGCTGGGACTGGCCGGCATGGCCGAAATCCCGGCGGTCATTGTGGATTGTCAGCGCGCAGGTCCAAGCACCGGGATGCCGACCAAAACCGAACAGAGCGATTTAAATCACGCGTTATATGCGGGACACGGCGAAGCGCCGCGCATCGTGATGGCGCTTTCAAGCGTCGAAGACGCCTTTTTCGGCATTATCCGCGCCTTCAATTACGCGATCCGCTGTCAGGTGCCGGTGATTGTCCTTTCGGATCAATATTTGGCGCAGCGCACGGCCACGATCCGTCGTCCTGATATGTCCAAAGTTATCATCGAAGAAAGAAAGCAGCCGTCCGCGGCGGAACTGGAGCATTACAAACGTTTCCGCCTTACGGAAACTGGCGTGTCGCCGATGGCTGTACCGGGTGAAAAGGGCGGTGTCTTTACCGCGACCGGCATCGAACACGGCGAGGATTGCGAGCTCAGCTATGAGCCCGACAATCATATGCGCATGACGCAAAAGCGTTTCAAAAAATTGGAGCTTGTGCTCAAAGGCGCTGATTTGTACCGCCGGCACGGCGTTCAAGATCAGGAGATCGGCATTGTCGGCTGGGGATCTTCGGAAGGTGTGATCCGTGAAGCCGTTCAAAAAGCAAATGACAAGGGTCTAAAAGTTGCCGCATTTCATCCGAAAGTGTTGTTTCCGATGCTGCCTGAAATCGGCGTATTTATCCGCTCCTGCAAAAAGGTGATTGTGCCCGAGTTGAATTTCACCGGGCAATTCGCGCGGGAAATTCGCGCAAAGTTCGGCGTCGATGTGATTTCTTACACAAAAGTGGCCGGTTTGCCGTTTACACCGGATGAATTGTTGGAGCAAATCGAAAAAGTCAACGATCAGTATGTAAGTAAGGTTAAATGAGCGACGAAAAGGAGATAAATTCATGACCGCACCGGCAGAAGCGTCACCGCAGCAAAGCCCTAAACCGGGGCTCAACATTGCGCCTTATAAAACGGATGTACATCCTGTGTGGTGTCCGGGCTGCGGCGATTTCGGCGTTTTGACCTGCATTTACCGCATGTTAGCGACGAAACAAATTTCGCCTGAACAAACCGTGATTGTTTCAGGGATCGGTTGTTCTTCACGTCTGCCGGCTTACGTGAATGCTTATGGTTTTCACACGGTGCACGGCCGCGTGCTGCCCGTTGCGACAGGCGTCAAATCCGCGAATCCTAAATTGGAAGTGCTGGCGGTGGGCGGAGACGGGGATGCCTATTCGATCGGCGCCGGTCATATTCCGCATGCGGCGCGGCGCAATATCGACGTATGTTACATTGTCATGGATAATGAAGTTTACGGCCTGACGAAGGGGCAGGGTTCTGCCACCGCGCCGGTCGAGCTTGTCAAAGGTACCACACCTTTCGGGCAGCTGGATGAACCCCTTAATCCGATTGCGATGGCGATTGCTTACAATATTTCCTTTGTCGCGCGCGGCTATTCCGGCAAACCCAAGGAGTTGACGGAATTGATCATTCAGGGTGTGGAGCATAACGGCTTTGCCCTCGTGGAAGTGTTGAGTCCTTGCACGACTTTCCACGATACGTATAAACCCATTTCTCAGCGTATTCGTTTTATCGAGCCTTCGCATGATCCGACGGACCGTCTTGCAGCCATGAAACTGGCGTTTGAAAAGGATACGATTCCGCTCGGATTGATTTATAAAAGCGAACGTTCCAGCTTTCATGAGCGGATTCAAATGACGCTTGACCGTGCCGCCAAAAAAGGCGCCGGCAACGTGGAAAAAACGCTCGACAGTTTTAAATAACCTCATAACAACTATCGTTTTTCAACCCAATTCATCCGGAAAATCAGATGGCTGCAAAAAAGAGTAAGACACGTCTTGAAAAAGATTCTCTGGGCATTAAGCCCGTTCCGGGCGACGCCTATTTCGGCATCGAAACCGCGCGCGCCCTCGAAAATTATCCCATCAGCGGTTTAAAGTTTCATCCGGCCTTCATTTGGGGTCTCGCCCAAATCAAAAAGGCATGTGCCCGCGCCAATCAAGCGCTGAAGCGCTTGGACGCCCGGCGCGCCAAGGCCATCATCCGCGCCTGCGATGAAATCATTGCCGGAAAATGGCATGACCAATTTGTGACGGATGTCATTCAATCGGGCGCCGGTGTATCGGCCCATATGAATTCCAACGAAGTGATCGCGAACCGCGCGTTGGAAATCCTGGGGAAGAAGCGCGGTGATTACGCGTCGCTGCATTCCCATGATCATGTCAATATGGGTCAATCCACGAACGATGTCATTCCTACCGCGATCCGGCTCGCAGCCCTGCATCTTTTATCGGATTTTTGTGTGTCTTCCAAAGCGCTCGAAAAGGCCTTTACCAAAAAGGCGCGTGCCTTCAGCCGCATCGTCAAGGCCGGCCGCACGCATATGCAGGATGCGGCACCCATTACTTTAGGACAGGAGTTCGGCGGCTGGGCGCGACAGCTTGAAAAAAGCCGGCTGCGCATCGAAAAACTTTCCGTGAACCTGTTGGAGCTTGGCATCGGGGGTTCCGCGGTCGGTACGGGTTTAAACACAACTCTTTTGTACCGCAGGAAGGTGATTACCAATCTCAAGCTGCAAACCAAATTGAAAGTCGCAAGCGCCGCGAATCTTTTCGAGGTCATGCAATCGGATGTCGATTTGGCCGGCGTCTCAAGTGGTCTCAGGAATTACGCGCTTTGTCTCATTCAAATCTCAAATGATTTGCGCTTACTCAGTTCCGGACCTAAAACGGGGTTTGCCGAGATAATCCTGCCGGCGCGTCAGCCCGGTTCGTCGATTATGCCGGGTAAAATCAATCCCGTGATGCCGGAAGCGACAGCGCAGGCCGCCTTTCAAGTAATCGGCAATGATTTAACCATTGCCTTCGCAGCGAGCAGCGGTCAGCTGGAACTCAATGTCATGCGCCCCGTCATCGCGCATAACCTACTGCAATCGCTTGAAATTTTAACCAACACCGCGCGTGTACTGCGCACTCATTGCATTGACGGCATCAAAGCCGATCCCGAACGCTGCCGCGCTTATGCGGAAGAAAGCTTTGGCATCGCCGCCGCTTTAAATCCGCATATCGGCTACAGTAAGGCCGCTGAATGCGTCAAGCAAGCCCTCAGGGAGGGGAAGACGCTGAGGCAAGTTGTGCTGGAAAAAGGCCTGCTTTCGTCAGCCGCTTTAGACCGGATTTTGTCTCCTGAAAATCTTACCCGCCCGAAGGCTTAAATCCCGCGAAGCATCTGCCGCATTCTAACTCTAATTGAATCAAGGACTTGACGTTTAATCCCCTTACAGAAAAAGTGCTTGAGGGCGAAAGGGATTTTGTTATAATATGCGCCCTATTCGTCAGACCCCAATTTGGCCTACATCAAGCACTTAGCGCGAGGGCAAATGACAAGCAGGGTGAAGTGCAAGTCGCATGCCTTGGGGGGATGTCCTGTCATGCGGGGTCTTGAGAATTCAAGGTATTCTTGAATAGAGGCGCGAATGAAGGGTTTAAATTTAAAGAGAGGATAAATCTAAATTGGCTGAAGTGACTCTGAAACAAATGTTGGAAGCCGGTGTCCATTTCGGACATCAGACTCGTCGTTGGAATCCGAAAATGAAAAAGTTTATCTTCGGAGAGAGAAACGGCATTTATATCATTAATCTCGAAAATACATTGGCTTGCCTTGAACGGGCCTTAACCTTCCTCAAAGAGATCGTAGCGAGCGGCCGTGAAATCCTCTGGGTCGGTACAAAAAAACAAGCGCAAGATTCCGTACGCGAGGCCGCGCAGGGGTGCGGGATGCCCTATGTGAACGAACGCTGGCTCGGCGGCATGCTCACGAATTTTGAAACCGTCCGCAAATCCGTCCGCCGCTTGGAAGCCATTGACAAAATGGAAGAGGATGGAAGCTTCCAATTTGTCACGAAGAAAGAAGTTCTCTCTCTCAAAAAAGAGCGCGACAAGCTCGAGAAAAATTTAAAAGGTGTCCGCGCCATGAAAAAACTGCCCGGCGCGGTTTTTGTGATTGATTCCAAGAACGAGGAAATTGCGGTGCGGGAAGCGACGAAGCTTGAAATTCCGGTTGTTGCTTTACTAGATACGAATTGTGATCCGGATTTGGTAAGTTATCCTATTCCGGGCAATGACGACGCGATTCGGGCCATTAAACTTTTCTGTGAAATTGTCGCGGCTACAATTCAAGAAGGCCGCACACAGTTGCAGCAAGCCATTCAAGCCGAAGAACAGGCGCAGCGCGATGCCGAAGAAGCCGAAGCAAAAGCGCAAGCGGAAGGCGCGGAAGGGGAAGCCGAAGATTTGGAACAGGTTCCCGAGACCGAAGAAGAGAAGCTGGCCGCGCGCTTCGGAGGCGCGGTTGAAGAGGATGACAGTGATGCCTCCCGCAAAGCCAAGGCCAAAAAGATAACCCGCAAAACCACTTAATTGCTTACAAATAAAACAGCCATGCCGGAAGCAAAAAGCGATTTAATCAAACTGAGAGAACTGACCGGGGCCGGGATGATGGACTGCAAAAAGGCCCTGGATGAAGCCAAAGGCGATCTTAAAGAGGCGCAGAGTATTTTACGCACGCGCGGTCTCGACATCGCCAAGAAGAAATCTTCCCGCCAGGCCAAGGAAGGTTCGGTCGTTTCCTATATCCACGGCGGCGGTAAACTGGGCGTGCTGGTCGAAATCAACTGTGAAACGGATTTTGTGGCACGCAACGAAACATTTCAGGCGTTTGGCAAGGATATCGCCATGCAGATTGCGGCGGCGCATCCTTTGTATGTCAGTCCGGAGGATATCCCGGCCGAGCAGTTGGATAAGGAAAAGATCCAGTATGCTGCTGAGATCCAAGGCAAACCGGCGCCGGTCCAGGAAAAGATTTTGCAGGGCAAGCTTTCCAAGCGGTTCGAGGATATTTGTCTTTTGAATCAGAAATTCATCAAAGACGATTCCCGCACCGTGAAGGAATATTTAGACGAACACATCGCAAAAATCGGTGAAAACATCGTGATCCGCCGTTTTGTTCGGTTTGAACTTGGCGGATCGCTCGAATAACTCCTTTCGAATTGAAGCGAAATGGATCCGATTCAAAAAAACCTCATGACATCTCCGGTCTGTCAGGATTCATCGCGCTCACACTCTTTCCCTTCTTATGAAGAAAAAACCTGTCTATAAACGCGTTGTTTTGAAACTTTCCGGCGAAGCCCTTCAAGGGAGCCAAGGTTACGGCATTGATCCGGCCGTCGCCAAATCTTTGGCCGAACAAATCAAAGAGATACACGATTTGGGTGTGCAGGTGGCCTGTGTAATCGGGGCGGGCAATATCTTCCGCGGCCTGCAGGCCTCCAAGGCAGGCATGGACCGCTCTACCGCCGATTACATCGGCATGCTGGCCACACTCATTAATTCCATGGTTGTGCAGGATTTTTTGGAAAAACTCGATTGCCAGACGCGCGTGCAATCCGCGATCGACGTACAGGAATTGGTCGAACCCTATATTCGCCGGCGCGCAGTGCGGCATATGGAAAAGGGGAGAATCGTGATTTTCGCGGCCGGCACCGGCAACCCATATTTTACGACGGACACGGCGGCGGCACTGCGCGCGATTGAGATCGAAGCCGATGTCATTTTGAAGGCCACAAAGGTTGACGGTGTTTATTCCAGCGATCCCGTCAAAGACAAGCGGGCCAAGAAATTTGAAAACCTGAAATATCTGGATGTCTTGAAGAAGCGGCTGCAGGTTATGGATGCCACGGCCATTTCGCTGTGCATGGACAACGCGCTGCCGATTGTCGTCTTCAACTTGACGCAGCCGGGAAATATCCGGCGTGTCATTCTGGGCGATCAAATCGGCACCCGGATATCATAACGATTTGAGGGCGGGAGGAATTTATGGCGGATCCGATCGAAGTTAAAAAGGCGATTGACGAAACGGAAAAGAAGATGCTGAAAACCGCGGAAGTCACGAAACGGGAGTTTCAGAACATCCGCACGGGCCGCGCGTCGATTGCGCTGGTGGAAGGGCTGCAAGTGGATTATTACAATACGCCGACGCCGCTCAAGGGCCTTGGAAGCATTTCCACGCCGGACGCAAAGACGATCGCGATCCAGCCGTGGGACCCATCCGTGATCAACGATATTGAGCGCGCCATCCTCAAATCGGATTTGGGTTTGACGCCCATCAACGACGGCAAGGTGATCCGGCTGCAGATTCCGCCTCTCACCGAGGAGCGCCGCGAAGAATTAACCAAAGTGGTGCGTAAAGTCGCCGAGGAAGGCCGCGTCTCCATCCGCAATGCCCGGCACGAAGGTGTCGACCAGATTAAAAAAATCGAAAAGGCCAAAACGATTCCGGAAGACAAGTCGTTTGCCTGTCAAAAAGAAATTCAGAAAATTACGGACAAATATATTGCGATGGTGGATGAGGCCTTGAAACACAAAGAGTCTGAAATCCACACCATCTGATCGTTCCGGCGTTCCCGCGTTGCAGATCTCGGATGAGGCAAGGGAATAGCCTTCGCCGTTCTTTCTCTAATATGTGTATTAATGTGAGCCCGTAGCTCAGTCCTGACTTCCGCAGATTTTTTAGGGGAAGTCAGGGCAGTCCCGCCTACCCATAAAAGATCCTTTGGATCTCAATAGGACAAGCGGGGCAGCGAGGTAGAGCACGCCCGTCAAGGGAAGGGTTCAATATCGCTTTGTTCTTTCATATCTGACATTATACGTGAGCCCGTAGCTCAGCTGGTAGAGCACCGCCCTTTTAAGGCGGGTGTCGACGGTTCGAATCCATCCGGGCTCACACTTTTTCTAAATGAAAAAGTGTGGCGCCGTCGCGACTAAGGAAGTCGCGTACGACGTCTGCCCGCGCGGAGAGGAACATCAAGTTCCTCCCGAGCATCGATTGACGAAGTATGATCGACGAGTGACGAATTAAATCACCCTTTGCGCTCGTCAATCTGCATTCATCCATCGTCAATTAATACGTCCCCATCGTCTAGGTTGGCCTAGGACACCAGATTTTCATTCTGGCAACAGGGGTTCAAATCCCCTTGGGGACACTACCTTTTCTTAGCGTCTTTTAACTTTACACAAGCCGTTTGATTGTGCTAACTTATCCTAACTCTTAACTTCAAAAGGAGAGCTCCGCCATGGCGAAAAAAAACCGGGAAGAAATCGAAGAAAAGATACTCGATGTCGATGCAAGCATGCAGGGTACGATTACTTTTAAAGACCCTGTGAATCTCCGGATTAATGGCAGTTTTGAAGGGAAGCTCGATACACGCGGCAATCTCACGATCGGCGAGAACGCCAAAGTGAAGGCCAGCATCAACGGCGACCGTGTCATCATCGCCGGTAAAGTCACCGGGGACGTCATCGCGACTCAAAGTGTTTCTATCATCGCCCCGGCCGTGATCCAGGGCAATATTACATCTCCTAAACTGAGCGTCACCGAAGGTGCCGTGCTGGAAGGGCAGATTTCGATGATGAGCCAGCGCCAAACCGATGATCCGGGGGATGTTTCTTTGACCTTGAAGGATGTTGCCCAATATCTGGAAGTGGAAGCGAAAGTGGTCGAAGAGTGGGCTAAGAATAAGCGGATTCCCGCCCACCAGGAAAACGGCAACTGGATTTTCTCAAAATCCGCGATTGACCGTTGGATTCAGGAAGAAAACGTCCGCGTTTGAGCCAAGGAGTCGCGGATTTTTTAATCGGTCGGCCGCCGTTTTTCTTGTTGTTGCCTCGTCCGAGTCTTGTCCAGACCGCCATTCTTTTTTAGAGGTTCTAGTGCATGAACAATATGCTCACGCTTGAGGAAGTGAAACATTTCCTCGAAGTTGAAGAGGATGAAATCGAAAACTTTCTGAAAATCGGAAAGTTGCACGCCTATAAAATCGGTGGCACGTATCTGAGGTTCCGCAAAGAAGATGTCATGAACCTCCGGTTTGAAGTGCAGCCGCGTAAAATCAAAACCGCCCCGAATTTTTCGCTAGCCTCCCGCATCTTGGATTTTTGGAAGTTCAATAATTTTTATATTCTGTCCGTCGTGCTCGCGGGACTGATTCTTTACATCATATTCGGACGGTAGATCGGCGCGCCGTGAAACTACTCCAAGGGACCGACATCACCGACGTTCGGCGCATCCGGGAATCCATTGAAAAGCACGGCGAGCGTTTCATCCGCCGCATCTTCACGCACGCCGAGCGTGCTTATTGCGAATCCAAACGTATGAAATACGAACATTATGCCGCTCGTTTTGCCGCGAAGGAAGCCGTCATGAAAGCGGTCGAAGTGAAGCGCAAGGATCGCTTCCGATTCCGCGAAATCGAAGTGAAGCGCCAACCCACCGGAAAACCGCAGATTGTTCTATCCGCCACAACCCGCAAGCGTTTCGGCCTGCCCGCAAAATACCAAATCGAGCTGTCCATGGCGCATGAACGCGAATTCGCCATTGCCACGGTCCTGCTGGTTCTACCCTAAAGACCATGTCACCCGCACGGCGCATCTTGATCGTGAATGCGGATGATGCGCTTCTCACACCGGCTGTTACGGAGGCTATTCTCTGTTGTCATGACGAGGGGATTGTTTCAAGCACGACCTGTCTGGTGAACCTGCCCTTGGATGAACGCGCTCTCCGCGGGCTCAAAAAACGCAAACATCTCGGCCTGGGCCTTCATTTGAATATTACACTGGGCCGGCCGCTCTCGCCGGTTCGTAAGGTGCGGTCGCTTGTCAATGCCGAACATATCTTCCGGCGTCCGGATGTGCAACTTGAACACAGGCCGAAGGCGCAGGCCGTCCGGATTGAATACGAAGCGCAAATCAAACGGTTTCAAAAACTGTTCGGCCGTCTGCCGACGCATATCGACACGCATCATCAGCTGCACGCCGACCCGTTTTACGCCTCAATTTTTGCTCTTGTGGCACAAAAATATAAATTACCCGTGCGCCGTTCCGCTGCCTTGGACGGTTTTAAAGCGAAACATTCGCAGGCGAAGCTCAAAACCACCGATTATTGGTTCGGAAATTTGAGTCCGGAGCGGTATTGGCGTCCGGATGTACTCGATTCTGTGTTAAGAAACTTGCCTACGGGTGTGAGTGAAATCATGTGCCACCCCGGAAAAAATGACGCCGCTTTACGCCGCATCAGTTCGTTTCAAGAGGGGCGGGCAGCGGAGTTCCGTTTATTCCGCGCGTCCGAACTCAGAAAACGATTACATGAAGGCGGCATCTTATTGAGCCACTTCGGATTGTGTTATACTAAATGAAGAAAAAAAGTGGCTTAGAAAACAACTTAACCCGATAAGGACGGTTGGATGAACATCTTACTCACGAATGACGACGGGTTACACGCGCCCGGGCTGCAGGCGCTCAAGAAGATGCTGGCCGAAACCGAAAACGTGCTCGTCGCCGCGCCCGCCAATGAAAAGTCAGCTTCCAGCCATTCCATTTCTCTCGGGCAGAAGCTGCGCGTCGAGGAAATTCACGACCAACAGAAAAATTTGCGCCAATTCGCCGTGCACGGCACCCCGGCTGACTGCGTCAAATTTGCCCTTTCCGAACTCAAAGATTTCAAGCCGGACTTGATTGTTTCGGGCATCAATCAAGGTGCCAACACAGGAGTAAGCGTTTACTATTCGGGCACGATTTCCGCCGCGCGCGAAGGCCTGATCAACCATGTGCCTTCCGTGGCCGTATCTTTATGCAGTAAAACTTATGCCGATTTTTCAGCGGCACTGACTATCACGCGCAAAATCACGGACGGCTATGCCGCCGGATTGTTCGCCAGAAACGTGCTGCTGAATGTCAATGTCCCGCCCCTTGTCTGGGCGGATATTCGCGGCGTTAAAATCACGAAGCAGGCTGCGTCGCGCTTTATCGAAGAATTTATCCATACCAAGCAGCATGACGGCAAGCGCGTGTACGAACTGGCAGGTGAAATCGAACTTTACGAGCAGGACGGCACGAGCGACGAAGAAGCGATTTCGGACCGTTTCATATCCATCACGCCGCTCAAATTGGATTTGACCGATTACGAAGCCATGACAGCGTTAAACCAGTGGCTCGATCAGCAGCCGGGGTGATGCGAATCGGCTTGAGGTAGCCACCTGACATGAAGGAGGTGCGGCATGGCCAAGCGCTACGCGAATCTAATCGGGGGTAAATGGGTTCAGTCGGTTCACGGTTCGACTTTTAAAAATTTCAATCCTGCCAATACACAGGATATCGTCGGTATTTTTCCCGAATCGGGACCGGACGACGTCGATAAGGCGGTACAGGCCGCTGAGGCTGTCTATCCCAAATGGCGCCTTGTCCCACCGCCCGTGCGCGGTGAAATCATCCTCAAAGCGGGCCTGCTTCTCAAACAAAATAAAGAGCGCCTCGCGCGGCTCATGACGCGCGAAATGGGCAAAATCCTCAAGGAAACGCGCGGCGACGTTCAGGAAGCGATTGATATGGCTTATTACGTGGCCGGCGAAGGCCGGCGCCTCCTGGGTGATACGACCACGAGCGAACTGAAAGAAAAATTCGCTATGACGGTGCGCATGCCCATCGGTGTTTGCGGCCTGATCACGCCCTGGAATTTTCCGATCGCGATTCCTTCCTGGAAAGTATTTCCGGCCTTGATTTGCGGCAATACGGTGGTTTTCAAACCGGCTGAGGACACACCAGCTTCTGCCTGTGAATTTTTTGCGATTTTAAAAGAGGCCGGGCTGCCCGACGGTGTCGCGAATCTCGTCAACGGCGGCCCCAAAACGGGCGAGACGATTGTCCATCACCCGCGCATCCGGCTGATATCTTTCACCGGTTCCTGCGAAGTGGGGCGCCTCGTGGCCGAGCATTGCGGCCGCGCCTTGAAACGCTGTTCGCTTGAAATGGGCGGTAAGAACGCCCAAATTATTTTGGCGGATGCCGACATGAAACTTGCCTTGGAAGGCGCGGTATGGGGCGCCTTCGGCACGACGGGCCAGCGTTGCACGGCCACAAGCCGCATCTATGTCGAGAAAAAAGTCTACGCACCCTTTCTCAAGACCCTCATCAGCAGGGCCAAAAAGATCCGTATTGGGAACGGCCTCTTGCCGAGAACCGATATGGGACCGATTATCAATGAAGCTCAATTTAAGCGCGTGCAATCCTATGTCGCCTCCGGCATTGAAGAAGGAGCCACGCTCCATTGCGGCGGCAAACCGGCGAAAGGTAAAGGCCTCGCGCACGGTTATTTTTTCCAACCCACCGTTTTTACGGATACCGAACCCACCATGCGCATTGTGCGCGAAGAAATTTTCGGGCCAGTCGTGTGTGTGATGCCGGTTAAAGACTTGGAAGACGCCATCGGCCAGGTGAATAATACAACCTACGGTCTTTCCACCGCGCTTTATTCGCAGGATGTTAATAATGCCATGCGCGCGATTCGCGATATCGAAGCCGGCATCACTTACATCAACAGTCCGACAATAGGCGCTGAGGTGCATCTGCCTTTCGGCGGCGTCAAGAACACCGGCAACGGCCACCGTGAAGCGGGGGAGACGGCACTCGATATTTTCAGCGAATGGAAAAGCGTCTTCGTGGATTACAGTGGAAGACTGCAAAAAGCTCAAATAGATGTCGATTAAGAAATGAGTCCCATGAGACCACGGATTAAACGCCCGCTGCCCGGACCGAAAACGCGTAGGATTGTCGCGCGCGACCGAGCGATCCTATCACCTTCCTTCACGCGCTCCTATCCTTTTGCCATGCACCGCGCCCGAGGTGTTTGGGTCGAAGATCCGGACGGAAATGTCTTTTTGGATTTCACGGCCGGCATTGCTGTCACCTCAACCGGCCACAGTCACCCCAAGGTCGTGCATGCCATTCAAAGGCAAGCCGAGCAGTTTCTGCATATGTCGGGCACGGATTTTTATTACGACGCGCAGGTCACGCTTGCCGAAAAACTTGCTGCGCTCGCGCCCGGTAAATTCAAAAAACGTGTCTTTTTCACGAATTCCGGCGCAGAATCGGTGGAAGCCGCGATCAAACTTGCCCGCTACAAAACCAAACGCGAGCGTCTCATTTCCTTTTTCGGTGCTTTTCACGGCCGAACGCTCGGCGCCCTTTCGCTCACCGCAAGTAAGGTTCAGCAACGGGAATATTTTGGCGCGCTCATGCCCGGTGTTACGCATGTCGGCTACGGTTATTGCTACCGCTGCCCCTACAATTTGACGTTTCCGGAATGCGGCATCGATTGTGTCGACTACATTGAACACACGCTCTTTAAAAAAACCGTGCCGCCCGAAGAAGTTGCCGCGATTATTGTCGAACCCATTCAAGGGGAAGGGGGCTATATCGCCCCGCCGCCCGGCTATCATCAGCGATTGCGCGCGCTTACCAAAAAATACGGCATTTTGCTGATTGTCGACGAAGTGCAGGCCGGCATGGGGCGCACCGGCAAAATGTTCGCGATTGAGCATTGGAAAGTGGAACCGGACATTATTACTTTGGCCAAAGGCATTGCTTCCGGCCTGCCCCTCGGCGCCATGATTGCGCGCGCGAATTTAATGGATTGGGAGCCGGGTGCGCATGCCAATACCTTCGGCGGCAATCCGCTCGCCTGCGCGGCCGCGCTGGAAACCATCCGATTGCTTGAAACGAGACTGCTTACAAACGCTCAGTCCGTCGGCGCCTATTTCAAATCAGAATTGGAACGGATGGCCGGTAAATATCCTTTAATCGGGGATGTGCGCGGTATCGGACTCATGATCGGGATTGAGCTCGTGACGGACCGTGAAACAAAAAAACCGGCCGTCAAGGAACGCAACAAAATCGTGGAATTGGCCTTTCAAAAGGGGCTGCTGCTTTTGGGCTGCGGGGAGTCGGGCATCCGGTTTTCACCGCCCCTCGTTGTGACAAAAAGAGAAGCAGCTCTCGCGATTAAAATTTTGGAGGCTTGCTTCGAAAAATTAAAATAATCGGAAAACTTAACGGGCGATTTGGCCGTCGAGGGTTTCAAAAACGATTGTGACGAGATTGTGGCATTTGGGACATTTGATTTGCTTGAAAGCCTGAATGTTGTCGTGTTTCGGGCGGTACATAATCGAAAGGATTTTCGTCACAAAGTTATTCTCTTCGCCCGACCATTGGCAACCTGAACATGTGTACAAAGGCTTCACTTCCATATGTCTCCCGGTTTCTGGACCGCGTGTATATGGAAAGATCGGCTTGGAAAGATAAAACTTTACCGAAAATAATGATATATGGTATGTTTCTTGAATATAAACGGCTTTAAAAACTGATCCTATCAACATACAGGAGTTCCGCATGAAGCGCCTACTAGGAATAGTTATTGTGGTTTTAAGCATGACTTTATATGCGCCGCAATCCGTTCATGCCGAAGAAACGTATTTTGAGCGGCTGCCGCAAACCTTCGTGCGCGGTATCCGCAATGTCCTGACGTCTCCGCTGGAAATCCCGTACCGCGTCGGTGAACATCACAACAGTAGCCAACGGCCGATGTTCAGGGAAATGGCCGGCTTTGTACACGGTCTATTCGGCTTTGCCACGCGCATTTCCAGCGGTGCCTGGGATATGGGCATGGCCTTTCTTCCCGGTTTTCAGGAAGGTATTCCGCCGGACCCCGAGACGATTTATTGACAGTCTTGCCTTGAAAAATCCGCATATTCCGCTAAGATGGCCCCTTTCGGCACGGCATTCTAATTAATAGAGTCATTGGCCGGCCCCCTGGTGGGGAAGGTGGGATTGAAATAAACATTAGTGTTTGATGGGCCGGCTCTATAGGGCCGCTTGAGATGTGGGTTGCGCGGTAAAATAAGCGGTACGTATTCATTGTTTTTTGTAAGCAGAGTTCGGGGGCCGGTAGTTCAGTTGGGAGAACGCTACAATGGCATTGTAGAGGTCAGGGGTTCAACTCCCCTCCGGTCCACCATTTTTTCAAACCACCCGTAGGAGACCATCAAGGTCTCCACGGGCAGTACTCGCAAAAAGGCGCGAGTGCCGGTCCACCATTTTTTATCATGCCGCTAGAAACTCAAGTAGTGTTCCGCGCCCTATATGGGGCGTCACTCATGATCCTGCTCGTCCGCCTCTGGCCCCTTTTGCGCTTCTATATGACCAGCGAGCGCGACGGGGGGTACCTGCGATCCTCGCCCAAAACCGACTGGCTGTTCAATATCCGCGTTGCGCGCGTTGTCTACGGTGTTTGGTTTCTTACAGCGTTCGGTTTGACCTTCGGTAAATTCACGCTGCTGGCGAGCTTCCTCAATTTTCTTTTTTGCTTTACCTATTTTATCCGCACGCGCTGGATTTCGGTCGCGCGCGGCATGGGCGCACCCGGATTCATGCCGTATTGGATCGGCACGCTTGTTTTTCTGCTCGAATATGCCTTTTATTTCGGCGATCGTGGCGGGTATTTGCGCTGGTTGATTTTGCTCACCTTTCAAATCGATTACGGCATCATGATGATGGATTCCGGCTTCAATAAGATCATGCATCGCTATCCCCAAAATGACGGTATGAATTACGGCATGGCCAACCCCGCGTGGGGCTATTGGCCTGATTTTTTCAGGAAGCTGCCGCCACAGCACTGGTTTTTTAAATTCACAAATCACTCGGCCTATTCCTTTCAAATTTTAGGCGGCCTCTGTATGCTTATCCCGCCCGTGCAATGGGTGGGAGCTTTCATTATTGCCTTTGGATTCTGGATTGTGAGCACGCAGATCCGGCTCGGCGTGTTGTGTCATCACCTTATGCTCATAACAATGATTTTCACGAAGCCGGGTGGCTGGGTGGACCGGTGGCTCGCGGATCTTGTGCCCATTATGACCTCCAGTTCCGTCGGCGTTTACCAGGCGCCGGACCTTATCAACACGGCGCTCGCCGTGGCGCTGTGGACTTACATTGTGTTGCTGCCGCTTTGCAAGCTCGGAATGTACGCCAACTTCTACGGCAAGATCACATTCCCGAAACTGCTACAGCGTGCGCTCGAACGCTATACCAGTTTTTTTGGGATTATTCTCTGGCGAGTTTTCACGTATGAATTGATTGATTTTTTTATCCGCGTTTATTTTGAGGACAAAACCACGAAGCAACGCACGCTGCATACGCGCTTCGGCCACTGGTCATTTAAGAAATCAAACCGTTTTCTGTGGGTAGGGGAATCGATCACGTCCTTGATTGTGTTCAATACCATCCGCTATTTCGGTGACGAGAAACTTTTCAAAGAGCGTGTCCTACGCTATGCGAAAACGATGCCGCGACCTAAAAACGCCGACATTATTTTGGAATATGTTCAAATTGTTCCGTCAGAGACCGAATATCGCTTTGTTCCGGCACGTGAATTTCGAGCCGACATCGAAAAAGCGGAAGTGACTGAAACGGTGATCGACCCCTCCGTTTCAATACAATTCAAGAAGCCCGGCTCACCACTGCATGTCAGCGGCCGTCCGGGCAGCTACGCCCCCAAATAGCTTAATTTCCCCTCTGGAAAGCATCCAAATCCTTGCATGGCGCCGAAATCGGCGTATGATAGAGAATACATACAAACTCCTGGCTCGACAGCTATGATGACCGCACACCGCAGGTTTGTAGTTGTTCACGAGATAGTGCCCGCCGACCGCAGTACCGCATTCCATTCACGGAGGCAGCTTCATGTTTAAATCACGGTTTGCACGTGTCCCCACCTGGCTTGTAGCCTGCCTCGGTATTATGTTTTCCATGGTGGCGTACGGGGTGATGGAATACGTTGAAAACCGCAGCATTGAAACCGACATCCGCTGGATGACGCAGGATTACACCGCCGCTATCAACAAAGAAATGGAGCTGCATATCAAGACCATGCAGTCCATCGCCTCTTTTTATACTGCCTCCACTTCCGTTGAACGTGAAGAATTCAGTAAATTCGTGGCCGGGCCTTTGAAGGAACGCCCCAGCCTGCATGCTATTCAGTGGGTTCGCCGCGTTACCATTCCCGCGCGTACTTCATACGAGCAGATGATGAAAAATGACGGCTTCGCCAATTTCACCATTCAGGATTTGAACGAGGCGGGCCGTCTCATTCCGGCCATGCGACGTGGGGAATATTTTCCGGTGCATTTTATCGAACCCTACGGAAAAAACCGATCCGTTTTAGGCCTGGATCACGCTTCCCAACCCGAAAGGCTCGAGGCCATCAACCGCGCGCGTGACACGGGGGTCATGCAGATGACAGGGCGACTGCCGGTCTTTGCCGCCACCGAAAAGTCGGAGAACCGCTACGGATCTTTCGTCTATTACCCGATTTATGAAAATGACCGCGACGTGTCTACCTTGGAGAATCGTCGGCGAAATTTGTCGGGTTTTATTGTCGGCGTCTTCCGCATCAGCGATATTGTGGAATCGACGCTCAAGCGCTTCCGGCCGCGCGGTCTGGACCTTTTTGTTTTTGATGCTTCCTCGCCCGAAGATCAGCGTTTCCTTTACTTTTACCCGGCCGACCCGAATAAAAATCCGGTCACCGATATGCTCTCGCAGAAAGAAATCTGGAGGGCTTCGCGCCTGATGCGTGAGGAATCAATCACCGTCCTACAACGCACCTGGCGCATCCTGGCCGTTCCGACCCCGGCCTTTCTCGCGTCTCAGAAAACCTGGCTACCGCTCATTGTCTTCTCCATCTGCCTGTTTCTGACCGTACTCGTGACGATTTATTTAAGAACGCTCAAACGTCGCGCAGCTATACTGAGAGAAATCAACGACAATCTCGAAACCGAAGTCGCGCTGCGTAAGCAAGCCGAATCCAAACTGATCAAGCAAGCTGAAGTGCAGGCGCGCATCAATGAGGAACTTGACCGCGCCAACGCGCAGCTGCAACATCTGGTGACGGTGGACCCCTTGACGGGTGTCTTAAACCGCCGCGGCCTGCAGCAGGTTTTCTTTGATACGATTGCCAAGATGCAGCGCCTTGATCTCAATTTTTATGCCCTCATGCTTGATTTGGATTTTTTCAAAACGATTAATGACACTTTCGGCTACGTGGTGGGAGATTTGGCGATTAAGGAAGCCGGCCGTATCCTACTTGCCTCCGTGCGGCAGTCGGACCATGTGGCGCGTATCGGTGGCGACGAATTTATTATCCTCCTGCCCGGCGTGCGCGAAGCCGAGGCTATGGTGGTCGCGCAAAAAATCCGCTTTCAACTCAGCCGTGCACCGATCGGTCTGTCGACGGGTAAGCAGATGCATATCACGGCCAGTATCGGCGTCGTGCCGATTGACGGGGATTCGATGACCCTCGATGAGCTGATCGAAAAGGCGACGGTTGCCTTACATGAAAGTAAGCGCCGCGGCCGCAATGCCGTGACCTTTCACGATAAGGACTGCAGCGGGAAGGACGCGGAAGGCGACAACCTCACCCAAATCATTCAAATTTTGCAGGCGCGCGACCAGTTTTACACGCTGATCCAGCCGATTCTCCACTTGAAGGACAGAGTGAAAGTGGGCTGTGAACTGCTCTCGCGCCTCCGTCACAGCGATTTCGGCATGCCGGATGATTTTTTCCGCATTGCGCGCGAGTCTAAAATGCTCACATTGGTGGATCGCTCGTGCCTAAGAACCTGCCTGGAAGCCTCGCTCAAGCTCGAACCCGATCTTAAAATCCACCTTAATTTATTTCCGTCCACCCTGATAGAAACGCCGATTGAGCGACTGATTGAGGAACTTGCGGCTGGTAACGGAGAGCACGGCCACACGCTATGCGTCGAGATCAGCGAACAGCAGATTATCGGGAACCCGAATCACCTCATGAACTCCATCCGGGCGCTCAAGGCGGCGGGCATTCAGATTTCCATGGATGACGTCGGCTTCGGCAGCAGCTGTCTAGAGAGCTTGATTCTTTTTGAGCCCGATATCGTCAAAATCGACAAATCCTGCGTCAAAAATTTAAGCGACACGCCCGGCAAAATACGCGCCCTCAAGCGGCTCTTGCGCGTGATAGAAAGCTGCAATGCCGATGCCGTGGCCGAAGGGATTGAGCGCGAGGAAGATCTTGCCGTACTCATTGAAAATGGTGTTTCATACGGTCAGGGATTTTTGTTCGGCAAGCCGAACCCGTACGGTATGATGATCGCCGGCGGAACGACACTCAAACCCTCAGGAACTGACGGACTCTAAATCGATTGACGGCCGAGGCCGTTCTCGCGCACCGGCGCGAGGGCCGTTTCAACCCGCTTTTTTTGTTCAGTTACAAGTTATTTTGATGTAAAATCCGCAACTATGTCCGGCCTTTTGAACCGACGATTCTTCGTTTGTTGTCTGACCCTGTCGATTCTCTTCAGTCAAGGCTGCGCGATCTCGCGCGGACCCGAAATGGAAGTCTTGAAGCCCCTTTCCGAACCGTCCGTACTGAGACTGGGTGAGGTGACGGAAACCCTGACCGGCACTTGGTCGATTTATGCCAATCAGCCGGGGATGGGTGTGACCGGTTTTCGAGGCGCGCTTTTGGCGGCGCTGGAAACTCCGGAAGCCAAATCGGCCTTGTCCAATCCGGCTTCCAATCTTTCCCTGGACATCCATCTGACTTCCGACCATGAGGATGACGGACCGCGCCTCGCCAATCTGGGCGCCCTCAGCCTCGTGACGCTCGGCATCATTCCGCTCAATTATTTTTCAGAATGGCGCGTGACAGCGGACGTCAAAATCCGCGAGCGAGACGAAACACTCGTTACGGATTATGTTTTTCACGAGCGCGGGACATACAGCATTTGGGCCTTTCCCTTGACGATGTTTACGCTTGCCGGCGCGGGCATTGCCGGTGATTCAGATTACCGAAACATCACCCGGCGCGTTGCAAACAATCTCACGTTCAAGATTATTCAAGCCGTGGAAAAGGATTACGCAAAATTTGCCGCCCGCTCCGGCGTCGCCCAATCGTCCGCGGCCGCGCCTTCCCATGAAACTGCTCCGAAGCCGCTTGTTGTTTAAGCCACGCTCTCTCTTTTTGATTCTTTTCGGCTTGGCCGCTCTGTATTTATCTCCGTCCGTATGCGCCCAATCGCAGCCGTCCGTGCATGCGTCTGAAATCGCGCAGGAGTTTTTCAATCAGGGACTCGAAGCCGCGGAAAAAAAGCAATGGGATTTGGCAAGCCGCCAATTCCGCGAAGCCCAGTTGGCCGATCCGCTTAATTCGGTCATTCTGCATGATCTGGGCCGCGCGTATCAAATGGCGGGCGCGCCGGTCCTGGCCGCTTTGTGGCTGCACGCCTATCTTGAAGCCGCACCGGCAACCGAAGATTTAGCCGGCCTGCGCCGCGAAATCACGGATTTGGATGCCCAAATCCAACAGATTGTGGGGGATCTTTTGAACTTGGCGCAGACGGCGGCGCAGTCTATCCCGGAGGAAATTCCGGCCGCGCGGGAAGAAGCGCTGAACGCCCTCGCCCGTGTTCAAGCCCTGTCGGGTAACGGCCTTGAGAATGCGGGACTCATGCGTTTTTACGGGGAATATCTCGCAGCCGCGCGCAATTACGAGGAGGCCCGCACCTTGGCCGAAAAGATCCAAAACGCTAGTGAAAGACAGAGGCTCCTTGCTGCTTTGGCCCGATATCAATTACAGAGAAACGAA
This sequence comes from Candidatus Omnitrophota bacterium, assembly GCA_041585205.1. Taxonomy (GTDB): domain Bacteria; phylum Omnitrophota; class Omnitrophia; order Omnitrophales; family Aquincolibacteriaceae; genus JBFHCO01. The sequence goes on from JBFHCO010000002.1 coordinate 33,210, forward strand.
GAAGCGCTTGCGCTTCAAACCATCCGCGGCATGGAACCGTCCGAGGAAAAATCCGTTTTTTTTCAGCGCCTGGCCGCGCAGTACGTGCGCGATTTCGAATTCGCGAGAGCGGAAAAACTTCTGGAAGAAGTCTCCGGTGAAAATGAACGGGTCGCGATACAAGGCATGCTGCTGCTCGGTTATCTCAAAGCGGGCGATTTTGGCGCGGCGGCACATTTTGCGGAGAATCATCCGAATTCCAAGACGGCGCGCATCGTCCGGGGACAAGGCAAGGACGTGGTCAAGGAAATTGCCAAATCGAAAGTTCATTTCGCGGAGAACGCGCAGCGCCAAGCCGAAGCATATCAGGCCGTGGCGGCGCTGGCTTGGATGGGAGAGTTGAAACGGGCAAACGAGGCATTGCCGCATGCCGGTCCCGGGGATTACGGCCGTCTGGCACGCGCGACGATTGCCGCGGAAGAGAAAAATTGGCATGAAGTTTCCGCTCAGATGAGACAAATGCCGGCGGCGGTTGAATCGGACTTTGCACTGTCGCTTGGCCGGCGTTTAATCGAGCGAAACCATTTGGAAGAAACCGGGCGTTTGGCGGATGCCATACGTTCAAGCAGTGCGAAGGCCGCACTGTGGCATCTTTTGGCAGAGGCTTACCGGCGTCAGGGAAACGGCGCTAAGGCGGCGGAATTTTCTGAAAAGAGTTTTGAACTTGCACTGGCCTCCAACAGCTCTCTGACGCTCAGGGAGATGGGTGCGGACGCAGCCGAAGCGGGGGAAGCCGGACTGGTTGAATCGGTTTTTCGCGTCGAGCGTCTGACGCATTGGCTCGCGCTCGCAAGGGCGTTTGAAAATCAGGAATCCATTTTGGATCTGACAAACTACCTCAAAAAATTTGAGGGCGGGGATTACGTCGCTTTCACACAGGCCGTTTTGGCTGCGGCGGATGCCTGGGCCTCGGCCGCTCTGTATATTGAGGGAACGAAAACGTGGCATGAAAAAGATTAATATTTTTTTCTCTATGATTTTACTGTCCGGCATCGGTACGCATGTTTTGGCTTATGTGCCGGATGTCGGGCCGGGCGAATGCAAAGCCGGCTGTGATGCTTTGGAATATGACGGATCTTCGGATTACGGTTACGATGCGTCATCCTACTCCGGAGCGGCCGAAGCCGGCGCGCGATTGGGAGAAGCCATCCGCGCCCAATTTGAAGCGGCCGCGGAGGCGCAGCGCATCGCGGCCCAGCAGCGCGTCCAGGCCCTGCAGCTGAATTCCTCCGGCAATCGGGCTTTTAGCACCGGATTATGGGACGATGCGATTGTTTATTACGAACAGGCCCTGGCGCTGACGCCGTGGGATCAGGTAATTCAGGACAATCTGCGCCGCGCCCGCGCTGCGAAAATTAATGAACAGGGCATTGAATTTCATCGAGTTCAGGACTGGCCGAATGCCATTGCTGCTTACAAGCAGGCGCTGGCGTTCTCGCCCGAAGACCGCGTGATACGCAAAAATCTCACCCTGGCAGAACGTATGCAGGGCATGCAAAAAGAGGAGAGGTTAGAACACAATATTGCAGTAGCCTACCAAAGCATTCAGCCGATACTCGAACAAGTTTTGACCGGTATCAAACCAGCCCATGCCGCGCCGCCCATTTTGCTGGCTAAGCAGCGGGAACTTCCGATCACCAAGTTTGAATGGGACAAAACCGATCCGAAAGATTTGAAGGTTGCATCGAATCCACCCACCGGAACTGCTCAGGGCGCGGGTGAGCATGGCAAAAGCGCCGCGTACCACGCCGACAAAATTCGCCGCATCATGAAAGAACGTCCCGTTAATCCGGCCGAAGATTTCGATACGGCGGCCGAAGTTTTGAAACATGAAGGGGGCAATGTCTTCGATTCGGCGGGGAGATATTCTGGCACGTTGCGTAAGCCCGAGATCCGCGCCGAAGGCATGGGTAAAGAAGCCTTGGTGATCCCGGACTCGCGCATGCAGGATCCATCCGTTGCCCCGCTTGCCGACAAATGGAATCGCATCGACCGGGAACATGGCGCTTTGGAAAGGCGGTACGAAAGTCTGAAAGACAAGGCGGATAAAACACCGATGGATTATGTGGACATGGCGAAGATGAAAGGGGAGCTTTCGCAAATCGAGTACAACAAAAATCTGCTAAAAAGGGAATGGGAGCGAAAACTCGCCGAACCACCGATCCCGCCCGTCGCCGATGCGAAAACCGAAAAACCCAACCCGCCAAGTCCTCCCATGCAGGAAAATGAAGCAAAAAAGAAGCGAGTCGTGGTGATTCGCTAGAGGAGTCAGGACATGAAAAGAATCATTTATTCCGTTCTCAGTCTGATATTAATATCAATCGGGCACGTCACCGCGCAGGCGCAAACAGAGTGTCCGAAATATGCCAAGCTGGTCGAGGTCGTTCAGGCGGATAACGAGACGGTTTATTACTGCAAATGCATGCCGGGCTATACGCTGGATGACGGCGGCCAATGCGCGCGTTGCTCATCCGAATATTTTAAAACGCTAATGGATCAGGAAAGAGCGGCGGTGGAAGGTCTTAAGGCAAGTCAGCAGGCTCTTTTGTACGAATACGGCGCAAGTCTTTCAAGCGATGCAAAATCATTTCTTCAAATGACGGAACCGGATCTCGGTCATTTGCTGCTGGCGCTTACCAGCGCTCAAGCGAAGGCGCCCGTCTTGACAGCGTTTACTGCAGGGACGGCCGTCGTTTTACTTGCGAAAATCACCAAGTTTTATGCGCAGTCTTTCACCTGCGACCAAGCGGATGAGGATATGAAAATCGCTTGCCAAAACGCCGCACGGTTTTCCCAAATCGCCGAATCCAAAGCGCTGCAGCTTAAGGATTGCGAGACTTTCCGCACTTCGATTGCGCCAACGAATAAACCTGTCTAGAAATAAAATTGGGAACGGTTCCGGTAGGAAAGTTTTAAAAATCAGGATAAAAATGGTATCCTTTTCGGAAGCGTCCCTCTCGCTCATGCTGAAGACGGCACGGCGAAACCTTGACGGTTTCCTCCGTCACCGCAGGTTTAGTTTTAATCCCGCGCATTTGGAAAGGGTGCCATAATTGGTGATTTTAGTAAGCGGATAACACGGAGCATTTCCCATGAAATTTTGGATTGTCTTGGGGTGTCTGACGCTTGTCTTTTGGCTGGAAAGCGTTTTTCCGCTTTTTCAGGATAGTGAGCACCGTCACCGGTTGCGGCATGCCGGCAGAAATTTGGCACTAGCCTTAATCAACGGGTTGGTTCTTGCCCTGATTTTTTCTAGCCTCACGTTGAAGACGATTGAGGCCTCCTCTTGGGGGCTGCTTGACCGGTTGGATTGGAATCCGGCAGCCGAATTTATGATCGCTTTTCTTTTGTTTGACTGCTGGATGTATGTCTGGCATCGCGCCAATCACCGCATCCCGTTTTTGTGGCGTTTTCACCGCGTGCATCACTCCGATATGGCCTTGGATTCGACCAGCGCGCTGCGGTTTCACACCGGCGAAATCATTTATTCTTCGCTGATCCGCCTTGTCATCGTACCCTTGATCGGGATGTCATGGCAGCATCTCATGATTTATGAAATCTGCTTGCAGCCGGTGATTATTTTTCACCATTCCAATATCGCCCTGCCTGAAAAAATCGACCGGATCCTCCGCGCCGTGATTGTGACGCCCAATATGCACCGCGTACATCACTCCCAAATCCGCGACGAGACGGACTCGAATTATTCGAGTATCTTTTCCTGGTGGGACCGCTTAGCAGTCTCATTCCGCAAGCGTCAGGATACTCGCACAATTCAATATGGACTACCCTATTTTCAGGAAGAGGCGTGGCAGGACGTCACCGGTTTGCTCAAAACACCGTTCGCGGCCTTGAAACCAGAGCACAGTCCGTGATTTTGAGTGGGAAAATTGATTGATGCACGACATTTAAATCGGCTCATTAAAGACAGAAGGGAGAAGGATGCAAGATGAAGCAAAATATTAAACATGTGGGACGTATCGCCCGAATCCTTGTCGGAGTGGTCATTCTCGGCATTGGCTGGTATTATCAAAGCTGGCTTGGCTTGCTGGGATTGATTCCCATCCTGGAAGGTCTTTTCGGCTGGTGTGTGCTGATGCATTTCTGCGGCAAATGCGACACGCCGGAAAAAAAAGATTGAACCGGAAACAGCATACGCCGGAGACCTTTCGAAATTAAATTATGAAAAAATGTCCTTTTTGCGCTGAGGAGATTCAGGATGCTGCCGTCAAATGCCGCCACTGCGGGGAATTCCTTATACGGACTCAAACGGAGACAGCGTCCGAGCCGCACCCACGCCAATGCGCGAGCGCCGCTTCGGCGGAACCATCGATGGTTCCGTCCGAACCGTGGTATTTCCGCACGACTTTTTTAGTTATTGCGTTTTGCGTGGTCGGGCCGCTGATGCTGCCGCTTTTATGGCTTCACCCTCGCCACAGCCTGACCGCGAAGTTTTTTTGGACGCTTTTCATTGCGGCGCTGACCTGGGTGCTGATGCTGGTTCTTGCGCAATCCATACGCACGGTGTGGGATTACTACGGCCAATTATTTGACCTTTTGCGCGAAACGCAACGTTAAAAAAAGGAAGGGAGTTCGGAATGTACGAAGCCAATAAAATAGATTACGTGGAGATCCAAACCAAAGATTTGAAGAAATCGAAGGAGTTCTTTCAAAAACTTTTCGGGTGGAAATTTTCCGATTACGGTTCTGAATACTCGTCTTTTGATGACGGGCGCTTGCGAGGGGGGTTCTATCCTTCGAAGACGGTCGCCTCTGCGGAAAAGGGAAGCGTTCTCGTGGTTTTTTATACGCCGGCGCTCGAGTCGCTAGAGAAAAAAGTGTCCGAACTCGGAGGTCAAATCGTCAAAGAAATCTTTTCCTTTCCGGGCGGCCGGCGTTTTCACTTCACCGAACCCGGAGGTAATGAGTTCGCGATTTGGTCGGATAAATAAAACGGCTCCTTTCAGAGACGCCATGCCATCCGACACCGCAAAACGCATCTCCGTGCTTACCGAAAAAAATCTGACTTTTGTTTTTCTGGGAACGTGCATTTTTATTTTCGCCGTGCTGGCCCTGCGCCGCCTGGCGGGGGAATGGGGCTATCTCTGGTTCCTTTTCGGTGAGGGTAGGGGTCCGGGCTTTGACATCGTTCATTTTCAATATGACATGCGCCTTTGGTTTTCCGGTGAAAATTTAATCGAGGCGGTCAAAGACCGTCCGCTATACCCACCCGCCAGCTATGCGATGTTCTATCCCTTGTTCGGTTGGCTGAATTTTATCCAAGCGCGCGTGTTTTGGGCATTTCTTTCCATACCGCTTTTGGGTTGGCTGGTTTATCTGACTGTCCGAAGCAGCGGCAGCCGGACGCGGCTTGAGAAGATATTTTGGCTGTTACTGCCGCTTGCGATGAATGCCGTGCGTGTCACGATTTTCAGCGGGCAGCCCGGGTTGATTGTGATGACGGCGCTGTGGAGCGCTTTTTATTTCATCTATCGCCACCCTCCCTCCTGGCATCGCGACTTTGCGGTGGCTTGTCTCATGACGCTCTCACTACTCAAACCGCAATTCAGCCTGCCTTTTTTCTGGATTCTTCTCATCCGGTGGCGGGGCCTGCGACCGCTTGCGCTGACGTTTGTGGGATATACGGCCTTGACGTTGTACGCAATCAGTTTTCAGGATTTGCCTTGGAAGGAATTGCTCGCGGGGTGGCTCGACCGCGGCGCCGCATATGCGGTGGGGATGCGCTTGAATTTTCTGCAGGGACTTTTGATAGATACCGGCAAAAGCGATTGGGTTTTATATTTCGCTTTCGCCGTTTTCTTCCTGCTCGGAATGTGGCTGTGGCGTTACCGGACGGCGGACCTGTGGCTTTTGGCCGGCGCGGCGGCCATTGCCGCGCGTTTTTGGGTTTATGCGCGAAGCTACGGAGATTTATTGATGCTGATTCCTTTGATAACGATTTACCGCATTCTCACCCGGCGGACCCTGACACTTTTTGAAAAGGGTATGGGGGCTTGCCTGTTTATCGCCACCTTGGGAATACTGCTGATCCCGGAACCGTTTTTTCTCCCGGGTTATAAATGGAATATCTATCTCAGTATCTTTTGTACCACGGTGTGGTTGACGCTACTGGGTTATATTTGGTACTGGGCTCAGCGTAAGACGGAAGCGGTGGTATAAAAAGTGAGTCAACCAAAGCAGCCTGATGCGGTCAACCGCTTTTCTTTTGTTAGTACCCGGCGTCGGATTTCTGTTTTTTTAGGACTCGCAGCGTTGGTGTTTGCCGTTTTGGCATTTCGCCGTTTGGCGGGGGAATGGGGTTTTTATTACCTCCTTTTTGGTGACGGGCGCACTCCGGGCGTGGACATGGCATACCGGCAGCAGGAAATGCGTCTCTGGTTTTCCGGCGCGAATTTACTCGACGCCGGCTTGGAACGGCGCGCCTATCCGCCCGCCAGTTACGTGATGCTCTATCCTTTTTTCGGCTGGCTGAATTTTGCCGCGGGGCGCGCCGTTTGGGCACTGATATCCATACCACTTTTGGGTTGGCTGGTTTATCTGACCGTCCGAAGCAGTGGCAGCCGGACGCGGCTTGAGAAAATATTTTGGTTGTTACTGCCGCTTGCGATGATTCACACGATTGATACGATTCGTATTGCGCAGCCCGGGTTGATTGTGATGACGGCGCTTTGGAGCGCTTTCTATCTCATCTTCCGTCACCTGCCTTCGTGGCCCCGCGACCTTGCGGCGGCCGGTCTGATGATTCTTTCGCTTCTTAAACCGCAATTCAGCCTGCCTTTTTTCTGGATTCTTCTCATCCGGTGGCGGGGCCTGCGACCGCTTGCGCTGACGTTTGTGGGATATACGGCCTTGACGTTGTACGCAATCAGTTTTCAGGATTTGCCTTGGAGCGAGTCTTTGACCGCTTGGTTGCACGGCGGCACCGAATACGCGAAGGGCATGAAATCGACTTTTATTCAGGGACTTTTTATTGAAACCGGAAAGCGCCATTGGATTCTCTATTACGCCGCCGCGCTGTTTTTTACGCTCGGAATTTGGTTGTGCCGTTACCGGAGCGCGGACCTGTGGCTTTTGGCCGGCGCCGCGGCGATTGTCGCGCGGACATGGATATTTGCTTATAGCTACGGCGAGCTTTTAATGTTAATCCCCTTGATTGCGCTTTATCGCATGCTGAAGCAGCGGACGCTGACCCGTCTGGAAAAAGGCATGGGCGCCGTGCTTTTTATTTTAACCCTGGGGGTGTTAATCGCGCCAGCGCCGTTTTTTTTCCCGCGACAATGGTGGAATATTTATTTCAGAATATTTTACAATACGCTTTGGCTGACCCTGTTTGGTTACTTTTGGTACTTTGCACAACGCGAAACCGAGCCGGATCCGCAAAAAGCAGATTAACTCAGGGGAGGATTTGCATGCGCCGCTATTTTTCCATACCCGTTGTTTTTATCGCCGTTTGCTTTGCGTGCGACGGCTTCGCACAGACAGATACAACTCAAAAATTCATTGTCGGCACGAAAGAGGCGCCGCCCTTTGCGATTAAGACGGAGCATGGCTGGAAGGGAATTTCAGTCGAGTTGTGGGAGGTCGTGGCCGGGAAACTCAAGCTCGAAACGGAATGGCGCGAAATGGCGCTGCCGGAACTTTTAGCCGGGCTTGAAAAAGGGGAGCTGGATGCCGTAGCGGCGGCTCTGACCGTGACGCCCGACCGCGAAACCGCGTTTGATTTCTCGCATCCTTTTTACGCCGAAGGACTAGGCATCGCGGTTTCCGAACGTGCGCAGAAAAGAAGATGGGCGGTGGCGCTGGCTAATTTATTGTCACCGGATTTTTTGGGCGCGATCGGCATACTGATCGTCGTTCTGTTGTCCGTCGGTGTCGTAATTTGGTTTTTCGAGCGGCGAAAAAATGCCGATCAATTCGGCGGCAAGGCCTCGGAAGGGTTGTGGTCGGGCTTTTGGTGGTCGGCTGTGACGATGACAACCGTCGGTTACGGAGACAAGGCTCCGCGCACCGTGGGCGGGCGCATTGTCGGCATCATCTGGATGTTCGCCGCGATTTTCATTATTTCATCCATCACGGCCATGATCGCGTCGTCACTGACCGTGACCAGTCTCGAATACCGCATTCAGGGACCCGAGGATTTGCACGGCGCTTGGGTCGGGACGCTCGCGGCCTCCACAAGCGAAGACTATTTGATGGCGCGGGAAATCAAGCCCCGCGCCTTTGAATCGGTTGAGGAGGCCCTGCGCGCTTTAAAGCAAGGCGAGATAGACGCCGTCGTCTATGACGCCCCGCTTTTGAATTATTTAGTCAAAACCCGGTTTAAAGGCGGGATTGCCGTGCTGCCGAATACCTTTGAGCCGCAGCATTATGCGATTGGTTTAAAAACGGGAAGCCTGTGGCGCGAACCGGTGAACCGGGCGCTTCTGGAAGAAATCCATTCGGACCGATATCAATCACTTCTGGAAAAATACACGTAAGCAAAATCAAATTGAGATTGCGGATATCATCAATCCGGAAAGCAAGCCCACTCCGGCGACGGCTGCGAACAATTTAACCGCCAACATTTTCCCAAACGCCTGCCCCGGCTGCGCTCAAGATAGGGCAGTTCATCCGAATTGGCGATAACGGCCGTATCGGTCGTGATTTTTTCCAGAATACTTACGACTCCGGTCGCAATTTGATCGAACCACCGATTAAAGTCCGTGTACCGGTCCGCCCAAAAAAACACCCAAGATCAGCGTCAGAAAGGCGGCGGTATTAATGAGGGCATTGGGGTTGAGAACCTGTATTGCTTGCATACTTCAATGTTGCTGGGTAGATAAAATGTTTGCAATCTCAAAAAAATAACGACCGCTTTATGTCTGACCTGTGTTATGCGCCGAATGTTGATTGAAATGTGCGAGACATTCGGCCACTGTTTTAATCGGACAGAAATGGCGCAGGATTTCGTCCTGGCAGCTATAGCGGTAAGGAAAGCTGTGTTGATAAGCCGAGCGCACGACATTTTCAAGCTCATGCATCGGCAGGCCGATCTCTCTGTTGATATTCCACTCGACGAGCTTTTCCACCGTTTCACCTTCATTTAAACCGAGCAGCCGCAAGGCCGAGGCAAGGCGGATCGCGGCGTTGTTGCGGTAGCCGGACTCCACATGCCGCTCCCAAATGGCCTGAACGCCTGCACAGGGAAAGCTCAAATGACTCAAATCCTCGGGACGCTGAAAGCGGTAACGGAAAGGTTTTTTGATGAAACGCCGCAACTGTGACCGGACGCGCCTGAAAAGACGCACTGCCGCGGTATTGGTTTCAACTTCCATTTCGCTTAACAGCCCCGTTTCATCCGTGGCCTGCAGCGGCCGCGGCTTTTTGGCCAGCCCGCGAATGGCTTCAAAATCCAGCGTTCGAAGCTCCTTCGCCGAGATCGCGGTCTTATAAAGTTTGGATTCTTCGTGCAGGGTGTTCGGCAGCCGCAGCAGCCGCACACGGTCCTTGATACTCAAATCGACCGCCTCGCGCAGTTCCTCG
>JBFHCO010000003.1:0-38406 GCA_041585205.1 Candidatus Omnitrophota bacterium
CGGCTTCCTGCACGGCATGATAGAGCTCAGGCGTGACATCGATGGCTTCGACTTTTTCCTTTTCCACGAATCGAAGCAATGCTTTTCGGAGGGATGTTTTTCGAGTCGTATTCACCCACCGATCAGGCGGGATGATCAAAATGACGGGTTCAGCGCCTTCCCCACGAATCTCATCGATCAGATTCTTTAAAATGGCTTTACCGATAACCCACTCCACCGTGACATCCGGGTCCAGCCATCCTAACTCCTTACCCAACTGAACGATCCCTTTTCGAATCAAGCGATAAAGCACGCTGTTCATCAACCACTTTTCCAAGCCTCCATATTCGACTAATTCGGGAAACTGATTCGTGTTTAACTGGAAAGGCGGAGGAACCGGGTTGTTATGCAAAATCAGCTCTCCGCTCGCTGAAAGCGAAAAATACGGCTTCGCTTGGCCGGAATCCGCAAAGGCGCGAGTTGCCCGCCAAAACCCCTCCGGAAAGACTCCGATAAAAACATAATCGGGCCTGTAATCTTTGGCGACCGTTTTAAAATAAATGAATATTTGATCCAGCCCGTAGCCGGGGACGCCGGAATTCAAAACTTCAAGCTGTTTATTTTCCGCTTCCAGTCTGGAACAAAAGGTTTCATCATCCTTCACGCCAAAACCAAAAACAAAACTGTCGCCCAAGCACAATATCCGCTTCACAGAATCTGACTTTTCAATCGCGTATTCACGCGCCCCTCGAAATCCTACGGAATTCGTCCGCAGCTCAATATCTTCCGGCCCTTCTCTATGAAATGCCGTCTTATTTTTCTGATGCGCCCAACCGAGTACCGGATGATATTCGGTCCAAATTCTCTCGGGCACTTTAGCCCAATTCGTTTTCGGTCCATCCGGAGCTTTGGCGGCATCGATTCCTGCCGCTCTAAGGCATACTTCAACCAATGCAAACGTCAAGAGAATCGAAACGAGTAGCAGAAAAAGATTCTTTTTCATTGTTTTACGGAAGGCACTTTCCCTGTCACGGATTGCCAGGAGGGAGGCAAATTGATCGGTACTTCGATATTCGGAAACTCTTTCGTTTCGCGCGCGCCGTGTTTTTTTGCCCAAACAGCCATTTTGGCAATTCCCTCACGCAACGCAACCGCTTTTCCCGCTTTAAAAACACGTTTGACCTTCGAATGATCTGAAAAAGCCTCGTCCACCTCGTTGCGGCGGTCCAAATATTGAATTTGGGTTTTCACTTGAAACGCTTTTGCGACCTCTTCGGCCAGTTCGTTCACGGTATAGGGCTGATCCGCTCCGATATTAAAAACTTGGTTATAGGCTTGCGGTTGATTGATCGAGTCGGCGATGATCGGCGCCACATCGCTGATATAGCTAAAAGCGCGTTTTTGTTTTCCGTCCCCAAAAATGGTCATCGGCTGATTTTTCATAATTTGATTCATAAATATCCCGACGACATTGCGGTATTTATCTCCGATATTTTGCTTTTCGCCATAGACATTGTGCGGCCTGAAAATAACATAGGGCAAGCCAAACATGGCATGCGATGCCTTCAGCTCCTCTTCAACCGCCAGCTTTGCGATTCCATAAGAATCCTCCGGTTCCGGCTTCATCGCTTCCGTCATCGGCAGCTGATTTTTGCCGTAAACCGCGATGGAAGACGTAAAAACAAAGCATTTGACTTGATAAAGAATGGACAGATTGATCAACAACACGGATCCGATCAGATTATTTTCGTAATTAAAACGCTTAATGAAGTGACTCAAGCCTTCCGCGGCATAGGCCGCCAGGTGATACACGAATTCAAACTGATATTTTTCAAAGAGAGTTTTTAAAAGACGTTCGTCCAGGATTGTTCCATGAATAAATTCGGCGCCCTTCGGTACATTTTCGATAAATCCGCCGCTTAAATCATCCAGCACAACCACTTTGTGGCCGAGTTGAACCAGATGTTCGGCCACATGCGCGCCGATGAAGCCCGCGCCGCCCGTGACTAAGATGTTTGACATTTTTATACTCCTTGAAATAGCGCTTGGCGCTTCAGACCCGATTTGTGCAGCAAATATTTGCTGACGGTCTTAAGAATGCTCATTCCGTAGCGCACACCCTTTGAAAAAGACATTTGCGAATTTTCATCGCGGTAGCGCGTCGGGTGAGGGATTTCGGCAATTTTGGCTCTGCGGATCGCGGCCTGAATGATGATATCCGTATCAAAGTCATATTTTTCACTTAACAGATCCAGAGGAACTTTCTTTAAAAAATCCACCGAAAAGGCGCGATACCCGTTGTGATAGTCCGTCAGATGGGTATTAAAAACCGTGTTTTCCAACCACGTAAGAAATCGATTAGGAATATATTTCCATATCGGCATCCCGCCTTTGAGCGCGTCACCTAAAATCATGCGTGTTCCCGTCACGACGTCATAACCTTCATTTTGAATTTTGGATACAAATTTAAGGGCAAAGGAAGGGTCATACTGATTGTCACCGTGCACCATCACCGCGATATCCGCATTGCGGCGAATGGCTTCTTCATAACCCGTCTTTTGCGCTCCGCCGTATCCCCGGTTACGCTCATGCCTCACAACGGACAACCCCAGATTTTTGGCCACCTCGGCCGTTCCGTCCGTGCTGCAATCATCAACAACAATGATTTCTTCAGCGCAATTCTTAGGCAATTCTTCAATCGTCTTGGGAAGAATTTTCGCCACGTTATAGGCGGGCATTACAATCACGACTCTTTTTTTATCGGACATCACGTAATTCCTTAATTTGAATTAAGTTATACAGCAGAAACTGCGTCGAGCAGCCAAGAAAAGGGTCCATTTTCTTGCAAGAAAGCCATGAGGTTACACCGATGCCTAGAGGAAATCAAGAAAAATTCTCTATTTATTGCTGTAATTCATTACTGCTAAATAGGTTATAGCAATCATAGTATGGAAGACCTCCGAGCGGGCATCTGCTTATCGCAGGACAATCCAACTCACTGCGGTAAAAGGAGTTAGAGAATACTTATAATTCAAATCCGTGGCGGCGCGCATATTAAGTTGACTTTCTGTCTCAATTTCACTAACCTTACCGCTTATGAATTCCACCTGCTACGTGAGTTTTATCACCCCGGTTTTCAATGAAGAGCTGAACATAGGACGCATGCTGCGTAATTTCTATCAGGTGCTCTATGCCAACCCGCATTGGAATTCCGAGGTCATTTTAATCGAAGACGGGAGCACCGACCGCACCCGTGAAGTATTGCTCGAGGAAGTAAAAAAATATCCCGGTATTCACTTGATTTTGCATGACCAAAACAAGGGTTATACCGCTTCGCTTAAAGACGGCCTCGCCAAAGCGAAAGGAAAATTTCTGATGTATGTCGGTGCGGATGAAGAATTTGACTGCTCGGAAATTCCGGATTTTATAAATCCCCTGCTGAATAACGAAGCGGATGTGGTGCTGGGAGTTCGCTGGCAAAGGAATGCATACCAACTGTTCCGCTTTTTCCTTTCGGTTATTTATATTTTTTTCCTTAATTATCTTTTCAAGATGCGCGTGAACGATTACAACTGGTCGCAGGCCTGGTCCCGGGAATTGATCGAACGGTTGCAGCTTCGTTCCGCATCATTGTTCGTGTTGCCCGAAATTATCATTAAAGCGCATGACCTGCGCTACAGAATCAAAGAAGTTCCTTCGAATCATCGCGGAAGACAGGCGGGAAAATCCTCCGTCAACATGAAAATCATGGGCGCGGCTCTTATGGAAGCGATATCTTTTTATTTTCACCGCCGCTCGAAGAGCTATCAGCCTGCCACGATTTCAAATCCTATGCCATCGCGGGAAGACTTAGCCGCTCAACGGCATCAATGATCCTCTTGCGGAATCTGAAAAATCCGCAACGGCTGGCCGTTTCTTTCCCTCGCCAGCATATCCTCAAATAGAAAAGGGCCTCCCGTTAAGGGATGCGTCATGGGCCATAATCTCCGCGCGTGCCGGTAAGGATTGAAAGCAGCGATTAACTTTCCTTCCCGCTCCAGTTGACCATAAAATTCATCCCGTGCGTCCTTCTCGCGCAACCGCACCGTCACCACATACTCAATCCGGCCAGATCGAAGGGCTCCCATATCATAGGGAATACCCGGTTTGTGAAACAAAAAGGACTCCTCCCCCTTCTCCTTGGCGTCTCTCAGACTGTAAAGCTCATAGGAAGGCCTTGCTTCCGAGCGTTCCATCATAAAATCGAGCCGTCGCATTTGTTTTTCGGAAAAATGAGGGTCATTCGCAGCGACGGATTTTTTACTTTCCAACTGTTTTTTTGAAAACTCAAGGCGCGGCATGTAAAACTCCAAATCCAACGCAATGCGGCTGCCGGCCGGAATATGGGTTTCGATCCACTCTTTGGCTTGCGTCCGAGAATCCTGATTAGACATCACGACATCGAATAAAACGGCATGAGCAAGCGTGGGCAAGGCCGTGACAAAAACCAATCCCGTTAAAAGAAGTTTCCGATCAACGGAAATCCGCACGATCCAGTCCGAGGCAATGACGATCAAAAAAGGCATCAGGGGCAATGCATAGCGTGCATACGGCTGTCCCCATAAACTGATGATCGCATAATATGAAACGCAGAAAATCCATAACGCCCCCCTGCGCTTATCCCACCGCCTCAGAGAATCCGCCAAACCGGCGATTGCGGCCAGCCAGAGGGGCCAGCCCAACCCTCCCGGCAATGAATACGTCAGGGGCCGCAGCCAATCCGCGCCACCCTCATGCGCCCTGGATTCCGCTCTGATTTCACTCCAAAAAAAATTGAAATCCATCAGCCAATAGGGGTTTAAAAGCGTAAATACCGCTAAACCGGAAAGCGCCGCTGCCGCCCACAATAATAAAACGTGTCGCTTGCCGTTTCTTGAGAATAAAGATAGATAAACGTAAGGAATGATCAACGCGCCCCCGTTATATTTGACGGCCGTCGCGAGACCGATCAAAGCGCCGGCGATGCAATGGGCTTTTACAGATGCGCCCTCAGCATCAAGACGAAACAGCCACGCAAAAGAGCAGACAAGGACCAAGACCAACGGAATATCGGCATACACATAATGGGATTCCCGTACGTGCAGAAAACATACCGCCAGCAGCAGGGCGCTGATCAAAGCCGATTTCTCATTGAAATAACGGCGTACCAACAGATACAGAATAAAGATAGTGAGCGTGCCAAGCATAACGCCGAAGACGAGTCTGGCAATCCAATAAAAAGAACTTGGGTCAGAGTAAAATAAGATTTCAAAATCCTGAACGCCGGAAAACTTTCCCCCGATCAATCCCGCAAGAAAATATATTCCGTACACAAAAAACAGCAAATAACTCGTCAGAGGCGGGATTTTGAAAAAGTGAGGGTTGAGATCCCCCGTTCCGTAGGCCAAGGCGTGATTGACGACGATCGGTTCGTCGGCATGATAAAGATGAGGCAATCCAAAATCCGACGCTGCGAATCTGAGGACGAAACCGAGCGCGAGGATGATCCATAACCAAAATTGGGGATGGCGGTCGGTATGGGCTGTCATAGCCTATTTTAAGCGGCGGTGTATCCAGCGTATGCGCATGATGTCGAACAGCATCCTCAGCGAATCCTTCACGATATGGACGCGGCTGTGCGGCGAATTTCTCCAGATCACGGGTTCTTCCAGTACACGGCAACCCAATCTTTGCGCAAGATAGAGGATTTCGACGTCAAAGCTAAAACCCTTGAGCATTTGCCTGCCGAACAGATTCTTCGCGGCGTCGCTTTTAAAACATTTAAATCCGCATTGCGAATCATGAATCTCCTGCGAGGCAAACAATCTGACAAAAAGGTTGAATATCTTTCCCATATTTTGTCTGAGAATATTCTGACGAATTTCAACCCGTGACTCAGGCAACGCGCGCGAACCGATCACCACATCGTAACCGGATTGAAGATACTGCAGAAATCGCTCCACCTCTTCAAGAGGCGTCGAAAAATCAGCATCCGAAAACAAAATGAAACGCCCGCGAGCCGCCAGCATCCCTCTTTTGACGGAATAGCCCTTGCCTTGATTCGGCTGATTGACTAGGACCTGATGATGGACGTCCTTCAAACACGTTTCCGCCACTTCTTTTGTGCGGTCGGAGCTTCCGTCATCAACCAAAATCACCTCGAAGGTATAGGGCTGACTTTTGAGATAACGGAGGACCTCTCGAAGAGATTCCTTCAACCGCACCTCTTCATTGTAGGCCGGGATGACAACACTCAAATGTATTTCACTCATAACGTCAGGTTTTGGCTCTCCACTCATTCAGAAGTTCGGTTAATCCCTGCGTCGGCGTCATGCGCGGCTTCCAACCAAGCGCCCGAAGGCGGTTGGACTTACCGCTCATGATGGGCGGATCATTTCTTCTTAAGCGCTGTTTCTGTATTTGAACACGGACGGCAGTTTTAGAATTGCGTATTAAAAAATCGACGTAATGTTTTAACAGCATAGTTTTTCCGTAAGCGATATTGTAGATTCGGCCCGCTTTTCCCCGCCTTGCCAGTAATTCATAGGCTTTCACCACATCTTGTACGTGCAGGAAATCGCGACGGGCATCTAAATTCCCAACCTCGAGCACGGGTTTTTTTCGTTTCTTCTCAATCAGGGCAATTTGCCGGCACCAATCCGAAAAAACGAATTTTAAGGATTGGCCGGCCCCCAAATGGTTAAAGGCCCTGGCGATGACAATACCCAGTCCAAAACGCCCCGCGTAATCGATGCAGACATGTTCCGCTATGGCCTTGCTGACCGCATAAGGCGATTCCGGCCATATCAGATCGCTTTCATCCACCGGTCGATTTTTTCTGAAACGGCGCCCGTAAACCTGCACGGAGGAGGCAAACACAACTCTTGCATGAGGGGCATGCCGTCTGACCGCCTCAAGCAAATGCACCGTGCCCAGGACATTAATATCGAATGTCTCTTTCTCTTGCTTCCAGGACAGGCGCGGCACGCTCATCGCGGCCAGATGATAAATAAAATCGGGTTTTATTTTTTTGACGAGGGATTCAATCTGGGTAAAGCGGGTGATATCAGCGGGGTAATAGGTGACACCCGGTAGCGAATCGGGGCGGCATGCATGATACGTGCCGAACACAGATAATTTTTTTTTGACCAAATACCGGCTGAGATGCAAGCCGCAAAAACCTGCGGCCCCTGTAATCAACGCACGCTTCACTCGGTTGAAATCCTGGTCTGGAGTTCGGCGAGACGCTGCAAATCGCAATCCACCATCATCTTGACAAGACCGTCAAAACTGACTTTCGGCTTCCATTTCAGTTTCTTCCGCGCCTCGCTGGCGTCACCGCAAAGTGTATGAACTTCGGCGGGCCGGTACAAGGCAGGATCCACGACGACGTGTTTCTTCCAGTTCAACTGGGCATACTTGAACGCCCTTTCGACAAAATCGCGCACGGAATGCGATTTTCCCGTTGCGACGATGTAATCTTCCGGTTTACGCTGTTGCAACATCAACCACATGGCCTGCACGTAATCTCCCGCAAAACCCCAATCTCTTTTCGCGTTGAGATTGCCGAGCCGCAACTTTCTGGCCATGCCTAATTTGATTTTCGCCACTCCGTCGGATATTTTCCGTGTTACAAATTCAAGTCCGCGCCTCGGTGACTCATGGTTAAATAAAATTCCGGATACGGCAAACATATTATAACTTTCGCGGTAATTAACGGTGATCCAATGCCCGTAGACTTTGGCAACGCCATAAGGACTGCGCGGATGAAAAGGCGTATTCATGGTCTGGGGGCTGTGGGGCACTTTGCCGAACATCTCGCTTGAGGAAGCCTGATAAAACCGGATTTTTTTGTCAACCAAACGAATGGCGTCCAGAAGCTTGGTCACGCCGAGCGCGGTGAATTCACCGGTTAGGACGGGCTGCTCATAAGAGGTCGGCACAAAGGATTGGGATGCCAAGTTATAAACCTCGCGGGGCCGGATTTTTTTGACCATGTTGATCAAAGATACTTGATCCAGCAAATCAGCCTGCACTAAGTGAATCTTTCCGATCAAATGTTCAATGCGCTCAAATGTTTCGGTGCTGGACCGTCTCACCATACCGTAAACGTCATAACCCTTTTCCAGCAGAAAATCCGCTAAATAAGAGCCGTCCTGCCCCGTGACCCCCGTAATAATGGCTTTGCGTTTTTTCATATCGTGATCGCCTCCGGCCGTTACGAAGACCGTGTTTCCGCCAAGGATTCTTTAAAATATTGAATTGTTTTTTCAAGCCCCTGCTCAAGGGGGACTTTGGGCTCCCAACCCAATTTCTGCCGCGCGCGCGTTATGTCGGGCTGGCGCACTTTGGGGTCGTCTTTGGGCAATGGTTTAAATTCAATTTCACTTTTGCTCCCGGTCATTTTAAGGATTTTCTTCGCGAGCTGCAAAACGGTCATTTCATTCGGATTGCCCAAATTCACCGGTTCATTCAGATTTGATAAGACCACCTTCTCGATGCCCGCCACCAAATCATCGACATAACAAAAACTGCGCGTCTGATTCCCTTTCCCGAAGACGGTTAAGGGTTGCCCCGTCAAAGCCTGCGAAATAAAGGCCGGGATGGCGCGTCCGTCCTTGACGCGCATGCGCGGGCCGTAGGTATTAAAGATGCGAATGATTTTGGTATCGACCTTATGGCTGTGATGATAGGCCATGGTCATGGCCTCCGCAAAGCGCTTTGCTTCGTCATAGACTCCGCGCGGCCCCACCGGATTGACATTACCCCAATAATCCTCTTTTTGAGGGTGAACCAGGGGATCCCCATAAACTTCCGAGGTGGAGGCGAGCATGAAAACCGCTTTTTTATCTTTGGCCAAGCCCAAGGCATTATGCGTGCCGAGCGCCCCCACTTTCAGCGTCTGAATCGGATAATTTAAATAATCCAGGGGGCTTGCCGGAGACGCGAAATGCAGCACATAATGCACCGGCCCCGGATATTCAATATATTTGCTGACATCCTGGCGGATAAATTCAAATTTTGATTCATTTTTGAGATGGGCGATATTGTTGTCATTTCCGGTAATATAATTATCGACGCCGACAACGCGAAATCCTCCGGCAAGAAATTTATCGCAGAGGTGTGAACCGATGAAGCCGGCGGCACCGGTAATGAGGACAATCGATTCCGTCATGTTTCCTACCGGATCCTTTCAGATAAAAACCAATCGACGGTTTTGACAAGACCCGGCTGGAATCGCGTCTGAACCTTAAAATCAAGCATCCGCTTCGCCTTACGGATGTCGGCATACGTTCTGCGCACATCCCCCGCCCGCTTGGGTTCAAAGCGGGGTTTCACATCACTGATCTTCAATATCCGTTTTAATGCGTTGAAAATGTCCAACACGGAAAACTCTTCATGACAGGCAATGTTGAAAACCTCGCCTGAAACACCGGCTTTTTTCATGGCCCGCAGATTCCCTTCCACCACGTTGTCGACATACGAAAAATCCCGCGACTGCTTTCCGTCCCAGTGAATTTCCGGGGATCTTTTCTTCAACAAGCACTCGATAAAGATGGGGATGACGGCCGAATATCTCGATTCCGGATTTTGGCGGGGACCAAAAACATTAAAATACCGCAAACTGACCGTGCTCAAGCCGTAAAGTTTAAAGAATTGATAACAATAATATTCCCCCATGATTTTTGATGCGGCGTAGGGAGATTCCGGCATCGGCCGATCTGTTTCCACGCTCGGGAATTTATGAGTATCTCCGTACACCGAGGAGGAGGACGAAAATACGAAACGTTTGACTTTATTCTCGCGCGCGGCCATCAGCAGCAACAACGTGCCTTTGACATTGACCTCATTGGTTTCCACGGGATTATCCACCGACCGCAATACCGCGCGGTTTGCGCCGACATGAAACACATAATCGCAACCCTTCACCGCTTTTTTAACGTGAGATGCGCTGCGAATATCCCCTTTTCTGAAATCCACATCTCCCTTGGCCCCGTTCAGGTGCTCCATCTTGCCGGTTGAAAGGTTGTCGAGCACGCGTACCCGATACCCCCTTTTCAAAAGCGCATCCACCAAATGAGAGCCGATAAAACCGGCGCCTCCCGTTACTAAACAGACTTTCTTTTTGGACATTAGAGCCTCACTATATTGGGTTTTTTAAATCTTCTGAGGGCGTTTCTTGTGTCATATATTAATCGGCAGTTTTTGACAATCATTTCGTATTTAAATTGCGCGTGATCCGTCGTCAAAATGACCAAATCCTGCTTTCTGAGATTCGATGCCGTTAACGCAATCGATTTCAGCTCCAGTTCCTGGTCCTTCAATTCCGGAACGAAGGGATCGTGATAACTGATCTGCGCTCCCAATTTCTTGAGTTCCTCTAAAATATCAATAGCCGGAGACTCCCGGATATCGGCTACATTCGGTTTATAAGTAACGCCCAGAATCATCACGCGGGAACGGCTGATGGCTTTGCCTTGATGCTTATTCAAAGCATACACGGCCTGGGAAACCACATGCACCGGCATTTCGGCATTGATGCGCCGGGCGAGTTCGATGAAATGGAGCGACGTGCCGTGCAAGCGGGCTTTCCAGGACAGATAAACCGGGTCCACTCCGATACAATGCCCTCCGATTCCCGGACCCGGATAAAATGGCATGTATCCAAACGGCTTGGTCTTCGCGGCATCGATGGCTTCCCAAATATCAATTTTGAGATTCTCAGCCGCGCAAGCCAACTCATTGATTAAACCGATATTCACGATGCGAAATGTATTTTCAAGCAACTTGGTCATTTCCGCCGTCCGTGAGGAGCTGACTTTGACCACGGCGGGCATGACATGCTGATAAAGCTGCGCCGCCAGATCCGTGCAAGCCGCGGTGATCCCGCCCACCACTTTCGGAATGTCTGTGGGGCCGAAATTTTTATTGCCCGGATCGATTCTTTCCGGTGAAAAGCAAAGGAAAAATTCTTGGCCGACTTTCAATCCCGATTTTTCCAAATCAGGCAATATCACCTCATCCGTGGTTCCCGGATAGGTGGTGCTTTCCAATATGACGAGCGAACCGGTATGAAGATGCTTGCAAATTTCCCCTGCGGCCGACACGATATAGGAAATGTCCGGATCCTTGACCTTGTTAAGCGGCGTCGGAACGCAAACGATGACAATATCGATATTATCACCCAAGAGTTCATATTCGTCAGACACGCGGAGCCGTTTGCTTTTGACAAGTTTGCGGATGGCGCGGGAGGGCATGTCATCAATGTAGGATTTCCCCTTGCGTATCGATTGTATCCTTTCCGCGGCAAGGTCAATACCGAGAACCTGAAAACCTTTTTCGGCGAAAGAACATGCCAGGGGCAATCCGACATACCCCAAACCGATGACAGCAATTTTGGCTTTCTTATTTTTAATTTTACGGCTTAATAACTTTCGCCAATCAGCCATGATTCACACCTTTTCTGAGGCGTTGAACTCCTGAATAAAATCTTTAACGGCTTCTTGCCAAGGACGCATTTTAATACCTAAAATCCGTTCTGTCTTCTCCAGAGATAAGACCGAATTCTTCGGCCTTTTTGCGCCTTGAGGCCGCTGATCGCTTGAAATACGCTCAATCCTTGCCTCGCCTGATGACGCTGCCCGCAGTATCGATTCCGCGAATTCCGCCCACGAGGCGGTCCCTTGATTGGCAAGATGAAAAATCTGCCGGTTTAATTTCTTTGAAGTCTGCCCATTTTTATCAAATAGCTCGTAAAGGGCGCAAGCGATATCCTTGGTGTATGTCGGTCTGCCGATTTGATCCGAGACAATCTTTAAAGGCGATCCGGCCTTCGCCAAATTGAGAATCGTTCTCGGAAATGAACGGCCGTGCAAACCATACAGCCAAGACGTTCTAAAAATGACGTAGGATTCGGCATCTCGGCGAATCGCCTCTTCCGCCAGCAGCTTCGTTTCACCATACACGTTCAAGGGATTGCAGGCGTCGTCTTCGCAATACGCATCTTTTTTTTCGCCGTCGAATACATAATCCGTGCTAAAAAAAATCAAAAATGCTTTTACTTTATTACAAGCCTCGACCATACCTCTTGTCGCTTCCGCGTTATCCCGGACGGCTCGCTCCCGTTCGAATTCGCAATCATCCACCCGTGTCATGGCGGCCGCGTGAAAAACCACGTCGGGCTTTTCTTTTTCAAAAATCTTTCCTACCGCCGCCTCATCATTCAAATCACAGACAAGGTAAGGGATATTCAGATGAGGCGGTTTCGGTTTTCGGCCCAAGCCGATTATTTTGAAACTTTTCGCAAACTTGCCGGCTAAATCGGAGCCCAACATACCGCCCGCGCCGGTGATCAAACATTTCATCGCTTATTATTTCAGGGTAAACTTATCTTTTTTTAAGGGCTGCCACCATGCCGGATGGCTACGGTACCATTCAATCGTTTTGTGAAGCCCGTCCTCAAGACTTGTCTGCGGCTGAAATCCCAATGCTCGGACTCGCGACCAATCGACGCTGTATCTTAAATCATGTCCCGGCCGGTCCGCGACGTTCTGAATACTTTTTTCATCAGACCCCATTAACCGCGCGATCAAACGCGCAAGATCTATATTTGCGGTGTCGTTACCGCCGCCGACATTGTAAATCCGTCCTTCCTCACCGCGCTCTAAAATAAGCTCAAGTGCGCGGACATTGTCTTCGACGAAAATCCAGTCACGGCGATTTTCACCGCGGCTGTAAAGCGGCATTTTTTTATTCTCCAGCAGATTGGTGATAAAAAGCGGGATGACTTTTTCAGGATACTGATATGGACCGTAATTATTGGTGCTTCTCGCGATCATGATCGGATAACCGTAAGTTTCCCTGTAAGAGCGGATCAATAAATCAGCCGCCGCCTTGGATGCGGCATACGGACTGTTGGGTTTTAAAGGCGCATCCTCGGTCACAGATCCCTCCGGAACGGAACCGTACACTTCGTCGGTTGAGATATGCAGAAAGCGCTTAATTTGATGTTTGCGAGCGGCATCCAGCAATACGCGCGTCCCCTCCACGTTTGTCGCGATAAAATCTCCCGCGCTTTCAATGGAACGGTCTACGTGCGTTTCCGCCGCAAAATGGACGATCGCATCCGCCTTGGAAACAACCGATTCGACTTTTTTGCTGTCGCAAACATCCCCTTCCGCGAATTGATAATTCTTATGATCCTTGAAATCCTGAGTATTCTGAAGATTGCCCGAGTAGGTCAGCTTATCCAAATTCTGCAGACGACAATCAGGATGGTTGGCGAGATACCGCCGGATGAAATGAGAACCGATAAATCCGCAACCGCCGGTGACTAAGAGGGATTTCATTTCTTCTTCACATGCCGTTCGGCGACGAGGCAGCTCGCACGATGCAGTGATTCAAAGGTCCCGGCATCCGTCCAATAACCTTTTAAGATATCATATTCGAGCCGCTCCTTCTTAAGATAGGCGTTATTGACATCCGTAATTTCCAATTCGCCTCGCCCGGAAGGTTTGAGCGTTTTGATGATATTGAAAACTTCCGAATCGTACATATAAATCCCGGTCACTGCGTAACGGCTTTTGGGCTTTTTGGGTTTTTCTTCGATTGATATAACTTTTTTTCCGCTCAACTCGACCACACCGAAACGCTGCGCATCCGGCACTTCCTTCAAGAGGATGCGCGCGCCCTTTTCTTGCTGCTCGAACTTTTTCACGAACGGTTGAATGTCATCTTCAATCAGATTATCGCCCAGGATGACCACACATTTTTGGCCTCCCACAAAATGCTCGGCCAGCGCCAAGGCCGCGGCTATACCGCCCTCACCTTCCTGATACGTATAATTAATATGCTTCAAACCGAAGTCTTTACCGTTTCCGAGCAATTTCAAAAAATCTCCCGCTGAATTTCCGCCGGTCACAAGCAAGATGTCGCGTACGCCCGCACGGACCAGCGTTTCGATGGGGTAAAAAATCATCGGTTTGTTGTACACGGGCAACAGGTGTTTGTTAGTCACCTTTGTTAAAGGCAACAGCCGCGACCCCAATCCTCCCGCTAAGACAATTCCCTTCATCGGTTGACCGTTTGATTCTCCTAAAGGTTGCGCCCCATCGCAATATAACGGAATCCCAGCTTCTTCATTTCTTTGGGATCAAACATATTGCGACCGTCGAAAAGAACCGGGTGCTTAAGAAGCTTTTTGATTTTTTTAAAGTCCAAATTATTAAATTCGCTCCAGTCGGTCAAGACTGCCAGCGCGTCCGCTCCGCGCGCCGCACTGTAGGCATTATTGACAAATTTTACCTTATCCAACACTTCTTTCGCTTTCGCCATGGCCTGCGGGTCATAGGCTTGAATTTTGACGCCCTGCTTTTGGAGTTCCCCGATAATATCAATGGACGGGGCAAACCGCATGTCGTCTGTGTTCGCTTTAAACGCAAGACCGAGAATGCCGACCGTTTTGTTCTTCAAATTCCATAACGTATTTTCAACTTTCTGAACAAAATACCTTTTTTGATCATCGTTGATGTTGAGTACTTCCCGCAGCAAATCAAAACGCACGCCCAACTTCTCGGACATCCTCAAAAACGCCGAGAGATCTTTCGGAAAACAAAATCCGCCGAAACCGATGCCCGCCTTGAGAAAGCTGGGACCGATGCGGCTGTCAAGACCCATCCCTTTGGCGACTTGATCCACATCAGCATTGACCGTGTCGCATATCCGTGAAACGACGTTGATAAATGCGATCTTGGTCGCCAAGAAAGAATTGGAAGCGTGCTTAATAATCTCGGCGCTTTCAATGTCCGTCACGACGATGGACGCTTTTAACGGCTGATAGAGCTTACGCAATATTTTTTCGGCTCGCTTACTCGATACGCCCAGCACGATACGTTCCGGTTCGAGAAAATCCTTGATGGCCGAACCTTCCCTCAGGAATTCAGGATTGGACGCGACGTCAAATTGCGCGCCTTTGGGATGGTACTCGCGGATCGTTTTATTAATCCACCACCCTGTTTGAACGGGAACGGTACTCTTCTCGACAATCAGGCGGTACTCTTTTAAATTCGTCGCAATTTCGCGGGAAACATTTTCAATATAGGAGAGATCGGCCTCGCCGGTATCCTTCGGGGGCGTGTTGACGCTGATGAATAAAACTTCGCATTGTTTTACCGCCTGCGCCACCGAGGTGCCAAAAGACAGTCGCTTTTCCCGCACATTATCCCGGAGCATTTCCTCGAGCCCGGGCTCATAGATGGGCACCTGCCCCTTCTTGAGCATCGCGATTTTCTTTTGATCGATGTCCACGCAAAGCACTTCATTGCCCAAATGCGCAAAACACGCGCCCGTGACCAACCCCACATACCCTGAACCGATAATGCCGATTTTCACCGTTCTAGACCTCCCTTACGGGTTCAAATATGACAAAAATACTATTACGGTAATGCTATCCCATAACTTAAGATTTGAAAAGGGGTTCCGAGAAGACCCGTCAGACCCGAGAATAGGGGGAAAAACCTTCGTGAAAATGGTCATGACGGGATGAAAGCTGATTGGCGCCGGCCACGGTTTCTCCGATGCGGGGTTCAGAAAAGGAAGCGCGGCTACCTCCGCCGCGCAGAGCGTACTCCGGAAAGGCCTTGAGTCTGAAATTAAAGAAGAGTTCCTTATTCGAATTCTCAATATCGGAATTCCGTACGTTGTAGCCGAAATCCAAAATAAAGTCATGCAAATCGCGCGTAGCCGAAACCTGCCATTCTTCAAGCTCCTGGTCGTCGGCATCCCAGCGGATATATCCGCCCAGCTGCCAAAGGGGGTTGATCCAGACCTTCCCCTCGAATACGAATTGATTGGTCGTGTTCAATTCCCCCACATTATTTAAAAGTGACGGATCCTTGACGAAACGATGCCCGAACAGCACTTTAAAACGTTTGGTTTTTGCCAAGAGATCTTGGTTTAAGGCACGGAATTGATCCCGCTCCATGTCGTAATCAAATCGTATTTCATATTGAAGCCAATGATAAGGCCGCAACACGGCTTCTTGACGCAGGATTTTAAAATTACTGCTCGTGGTCGGCTCATCCGGATTGAACGCGTAATTTAAAAATGTATTCAAGCTGACGATATCAATGCGCTGCATTCTGCCATCGATGACACGCTTCGTCTGCAAACGGTTTTCAAGGCCGAAGGTCACAACATCTTTATCATCAATCTGATCGATATGATCAAACCGGTTCAATTCTTCGTCGCCGACCGTGGAGGGGTGAATGGCCGTGTAACGGATGCTCGGCTCAAAAATATGGCGGAGGTTATTGATCTCAATGCCGGCTTTGTCGAATGTTGCATTGATCGTCTTATAAAACTGCGTGCGTAAATCGACCGTACCCCCCATGGCGAACCGAAAATGCTCTGCGCTTGTGTATCTTTCCCGGGAATAATACGTGCCCCTCACAAAAGCGGAAGGTGTTAACTTAATACCCTTCCAGCGCATCGGAAGAAACCATTCATGCACATTATCCAGACGGACAACGTCCTCATTGCGCCCCGACCGGCCAAACCGTTTAGAAAGGTTAGCGAAACTCGCCTGCGATTCATAAAAAAGCCAGGGCATAAAAAAGGGCTGATTTTTCCAGTCAAGGCGAATTTCGGGCATTCTTTCCACGAGGGATTCAAAACGGTTCATGCGTTTTTGCAAATGCGCCATCATGCCGTAACGCTCCGAATTTTTCGTAAGCGTTACAAACGATTGCGGCTCCACATCGGCGCGATGCTCTTTTTCAAAGAAGTCCTGCAGGAAAAATTCATCGGCCAAACGATGATAACGCAATATCACATGGGTATAAGGATCGAAATCCGTGCGATGCCGCCACGACAATCGGCCGCGGTCGCGGTCTTCCAGCTCCGTATAAGCCCCCGTTTTGGCACCGGTCGCCGGCGCCCTTTCATCCTGCGTCCAGTAACCGATAAAATCGCCCTTCGCGTGCTTGCCGAAGTCATAATTTAAAACACCGCCGGCGCCAAACCCTCTCTTCGAACGCCAATCCGCGAGAATTTTGCCCCACATATGCTGATTGATGCTGAAACCTTTGGTGGTCTCAATATAAGCACCGTAATCGGAGCTGTACCCGGGACTGATGCTGATCGGTAAGTGATTTTGTTGAAGCGGAATGACAAAGTAAGGCCACCAAAACATCGGCTTCCCCAAAACGTAAACGGTCACATTTTGGGCAAAAATTTTATCATCCTTACGGAAAACCGCTTTTTTGGCTTTGATTACATAATGCGGTTTTTCAAGATCACAGGTTGTGATTTCAGCGTTGTCAATTTCGATGACGCCTTTTTTAACCTGCCGCATATCGGCGCCCCGGCCATACCAGGGCGGATCAATCGTTCGGCCGTTCGGAAAGCTTCCCGTGTGGTTTTCAAAATCATAAAATATTTCCTCGCCCTGAGCGCCGGGCTCATCATCTTCAAACAAAATGACATGGCCCCTCGCATAGGCCTTCTTTGTCTCGGTTTCCACTTCCGCATAATCCGCGGTCAGTTTCACTCCTTCGTAGGACACGACCACGTTATTTTTAGCGACCATTTTCTTCTCTTGGCGCAAATATTCCAGCTGGTCTGCCACGACTTCGACTTGGGCGGTCGGATCCTGGAATAACCTTTTAGAAGATTGACGAGCGGGTTTTTCTTGTTCAGCTTGAGCAAAAACCGATACTGAATTTGTGAGAACAAACAGAGGGCTAAAAATTAATAAGATTAAAACAACTAAACGCTTCATCTTAAATTATAAATCTCGATAGTTAAAAACCCGGTTCCGGCCTTCTTCCTTAGCGCGATAAAGCGCTTTGTCGGCATGGCGGATTAAATCAAACGCTAAGTCATCATAAAACGCGGTTCGTTGCGTTTCGGGAATATCATCAGGAAAAACGGAAATACCGATGCTGACAGTCACTTGAGTTTCAACATCATATACTTTGAATCGGTGACGCGCGATGTTCGACCGGATACGTTCCGCAATCTCCTGCGCAACTTGCGGTTGTGTTTCCGGAATGATTACGACAAATTCTTCTCCGCCGTAGCGCGCAACAATATCGACTCGGCGAAGGTTTTCCCGCAGCATCTTGGCGACTTCTTTGAGGGTTGCATCCCCTACCAAATGCCCGAAATCATCATTATATCTTTTGAAATGATCGATGTCTAACATTAATACCGCCAAAGGCAGCTGGAATTTAATACTTCTTTTTAGTTCCTCGTCGAATCTTTCAAGAAAGTGCCTGCGCACGTAAACTCCGGTCAAACCGTCGATAATCGATAATTCTCTCACTGTTTCATACAATCGAATTTTTTTCATTTGCAAGACCAAATGCGCGACCAACACTTCAAATTTAACAAGATCTTCGGGATTCGCTCCCTGCACATGCATCAACGTCGCGACTTCTCCTTCGAGTATGATGGGAAATATCCATTGTTCTTCCGAGGTTGCAAGAGCCCCTTCCTTGAGAGGCGCATCGCCTGTCTTCAGCATTTTTTTTGATTTGAGGACATTTCCGAAGATTTCTTCCTCCTCAGCTGACATTTCAGCATTTTCTTCTGCGCTACCCTTGGCATCGATTCTGAAACGACGAACGAGTTCGGTGTTATGTTCTACCTTTTTAAAAACCAGTAATTGCATGGTGCGGAATGGAAGAATGGGCAACAACTTTTTATAAAGCAAGTCAGACATGACCTCCAAACTCAAGGCTTCGCTGAAATCGCGCGCCATCTCAAACAGCTCCATGAGACTGGATACTTGTTTTTCCAGATGATGCAAGCTCTCCAAACGGGAGTCGTACCGTTTTCTCAAAGTTGTTAATTCATTTTGCACCGTTTCGCTTTGTATAGTTTCCAACCGAAGGGCCTGTGCCCAGCTGCGCCGATAATGAAGGAGAGCTGCGATTATGATTCCGTATTCCAAACCGACCACCATGGACTCGTAACTTGGATGTTGGGTAAAATAAATGGCAAAATTAACGATGGTAACGGCGGCGGCGATCGCGGTGTTTATCTTATGAAAGCGGTCATAAAAATAAAAAAGCGGGAAAATGAGCGCCGGGAAAAGAACAAAAAAGATCAGCGGCAATTGTATCCCCTTCAAGAGAATAAACATTGCAAAAATGCCGTAAGCTATCAGCGCTAATCCTTGCTTAAACATACCTTATTGCGGCCTTTCCTTTTTGCGTCATAAAGAGCCCGATCCGATTTCTGGACCAAACTTTCCAAATCCAGGGTGTCATCCGGCAGACTTGAAACTCCGATAGATACAGTCATCTTGAGCTTTTCGCGGCGGATGATAAACGGGCTTTCCTCGACGGCTTGTCTGATTTTTTCGGCGATCTCGGCCGCCTCCTGCTTTGAAACTTCCGGCAGCAAAACAGCGAATTCTTCTCCCCCGTAACGCGCCACGACGGCATTTTCCGTATTTTCCTTAAGAATTTCAGAAAAATGAATTAACATCAGGTCGCCTGCCGTATGGCCGTACCGGTCGTTGCAATTTTTAAAATGATCGAGGTCGCATATAAGAAGCGATAAGGGCCTGTGCGTGAGCAGTACGCGGCGATGCTCATCTTTCAGTCGCTGATAGAAAAATCTTCTTAAATACAAACCCGTCAGAGAATCGCGAATTGCCAATTCTTCCGTTTTTTCGTAAAGTTTCGCGTTGGATAGCGCGGTGGACGCCACCCCGCCGATGGCATCGAGTAATCTCAGGTCATCATTGGAAAAATTTTCGGGCCGGGAAGCATGAATACGCAATGTTCCTATCACGCGCCCTTCATACAACAAGGGAACAATGATTAAACTGCGTATTTTTTCATGCTTCATTGTTTCTGAAATGTCGAATCGAAAATCCTGATGGGCATCATTGACAATCAAACGTTTTCGGTTACGGACAACCCATATATCAAATAAGTCGCCTTGCTTTTCGAGGATTTTAGGCGCTTTATCGGAAGCCGATTGCGACGCGATCACGGACATTTTTCTGCCTTCCGGGTCCGCAAACGCTAAGAGGACAACGTCACCACGAGGTATGAATTCCGCGCATTGCTTTACAATCATCTGAGACAATTGTTTTACCGATAAGCTTGTGGTAAGGCCTTCCGCGAATTTTCTTAAATGATAATAAGTGGAATATTTTTCAAAGAGAATGCTGATGCCCTCTCCTTTTGTTTTATACCACACGCTTAAATCATTCATTTCATTTTGCTGCTTTTCCCGATCCACCACCAGACCGCCGATCTGGTTCTCGTAATTTTCATCCAACCGGTAAAGCAAAAAGCACAACACGGCATACTCCGCCAAAAACCAGCCGTACAGAGACGATTTCGCGACGCTCCCAGCGAAAAACATCATCGCGATCGCAAAGAGTGAAAATATGATCCCTCCGGGGACGCGCATCCCCTTCCATGCGAAAATGATCGCCAGAAAATATCCGCTTAAACACAGAGCGATTCGGTTCAGATAAATTTCAGGAGAGGCGGTGCCTTTCAAAAAAGACAGGGCTTGAACTATTTGGTAGGTCAAAAAGACGGTGATGAGAATCGCCAGAGCAAAACTGATTCGCCGCGGGCTTATGGGCTGATGCATAAAGGCATGCCTTATTCTAAAAGCTTATTGGCGTTCAGGGAAAGACAGAACCCTAACATAATGCACGATGGTTCTTAAAATAAGAGGAACGCGATCGAGCTTGCGATCGGTCAGAATATGGCTACCCTTTTATCGTTATCAAAAAAATGAGTCTTGCTCATATCAAAAACAATTTGAAGGTCCTGATTAACGGTAGCCGTATCCTGATTGGATACACGGGCAACAAAATTATTGTTTCCGACATGGAGATATAAATAAATCTCTGAGCCCATAGGCTCGACCACTTCCACTGTCGCGGTCACGGTAAATTCGGGTCGTGCATCCTGGGCGAATATTTTGTCATAGATATCTTCGGGACGAATACCCATCACGACTTCTCGGTCACGGTAAGGCGCAATCTTGGCGTAATGCTGCGGTAATAAGCGCAGCTTGATGCCGCGATCCTGAAAAAAATAATCCCCATTCTGCGCCTTGATGGAACCTTTAAGAAAATTCATCGGAGGTGAACCGATGAATCCTGCCACAAATTCGTTGACAGGATTTTCATAAAGTGTAACGGGATCAGCAACCTGCTGAATGGTTCCCCCGCGCATAACCACAATGCGGTCCCCAAGCGTCAGCGCTTCCACTTGATCATGCGTCACATAAATCATGGTGGACTGAAGACGATTGTGAAGTTTTTGGAGTTCCATGCGCATCTGCACGCGCAATTTCGCATCCAAATTGCTTAAAGGTTCGTCAAAGAGAAATACTTTGGGCTTCCTCACAATCGCGCGCCCGACCGCGACACGTTGACGTTCGCCGCCTGACAGCTCCTTGGGTTTACGTTTGAGCATGGAACTGCTGCCCAAACCGAGAATTTCAGCCGCTTCCTGGACGCGTCTTTCAATTTCTCTGCGAGGGTATTTTCTCAATTTCAACCCAAACGCAAGATTCTCATAAACCGTCATGTGGGGATAAAGGGCATAGTTTTGAAAAACCATAGCGATATCACGGTTTTTCGCGGGTACATCGTTCACAATTTGATCATCGATGAGAATTTCTCCGCCGGATGCTTCCTCCAACCCCGCGATCATCCGCAGAGTGGTCGATTTACCGCAACCCGAAGGCCCGACAAAAACCATAAATTCTTTGTCCTGAATGTCTAAATTGACACTTTTAACCGCTTCAACATTTCCGTTAAAATGCTTCGATACGTTTCTAAGTTTGACGGTTGCCATAAAACTCCTCTAACCGGAACAATATTGCAAT
Organism: Candidatus Omnitrophota bacterium; assembly: GCA_041585205.1. Taxonomy (GTDB): domain Bacteria; phylum Omnitrophota; class Omnitrophia; order Omnitrophales; family Aquincolibacteriaceae; genus JBFHCO01. Next base: position 21,871 of record JBFHCO010000003.1, read on the forward strand.
AGTAGTGACAATGTTTGTTTTAATTCCGAACGCCTGATAACCATATCGATAAGACCGTGCTCCAGCAAAAACTCGGACGTCTGAAAATCCGTCGGGAGCTTTTGCCTAATCGTTTGCTCTATCACGCGGGGGCCGGCAAATCCAAGCAATGCCTTAGGCTCCGCGATAATGATATCTCCCAATGAAGAAAAGCTGGCCATCACACCGCCCATCGTCGGATTCGTCAAAACGGATATGAATGGTTTTTTTCCTTTTTGATAACGCGTCAACGCGAGCGACGTTTTTGCCATCTGCATTAAACTCAAAGCCCCTTCGTACATCCGGGCCCCGCCCCCTGATCCGGATATGATGATCAAGGGCAACTTTTTTTCATGGGCATATTCGATCAGACGCGTAATCTTCTCGCCGACGACGGAACCCATGGAACCCATGATGAACCGGGAATCCGTCACACCGAAAGCGACGGAACGGTTGTCCAGCTTACCCTCGCCCGTCAGGCACGCTTCTTTAAGCCCGGTTTTTTTTTGATCCTGTTTGATCTTGTCGAGATAAGACTTAACCCCTTCAAAATTCAAAGGATCCTGCGATTTCAGATTGGCGTCGAATTCTTTGAAAGACTTCGCGTCTAAAAGCTGATGGATACGGTCTTGCGCACCCACGATGAAATGATAATCGCATTTCGGGCACACGGAAAAATTCTCGCGCAATGACTTATTGAACAATACATTTTGGCAATTCGGACATTTCGTCCAAAGGCCGGCGGGTACACTTTTCTTCTTCAATCCGCTTGTAATCGGGTCTGAGTTCATAAAGTCAGGTCGACATTAAAAAACATGACATTGTAGGGGAGACCATATAAGCTGTCAATCCCTTTCTAACCCATTCATTAATTTGAAGTTACAAAAAGTGACCTGCTTTACAACCCCCCCTATTTCATGGTATTTTCTAGCATATGGAACCTAAGCTGACTCAACAGCAGTCACAAAAGCTGATTCTCTCGCCTCAGATAAGGCAATACCTCAAACTGCTTCAATTGCCTTTGGCGGAGCTCTCCCAAGCGATTCAATCTGAATTAGCCGAAAATCCCATTTTGGAAGAACTGCCTGCGGAGAAGATTGCGGATGATCAGGGCTCTGATACTGAAGCCGACTCGCCTTCCGAAAGCCCTCCCGCTCAAGAAGTCCAGGTAGGAGAATCTTTTGCATCGTTGGATCAAATGGACGAGGGCTATTGGTCTTCTTACGATGAGGGTGATCGAGCACGACAGGACATTTCGGAGGCGCAAAAAAGAAAGAGCTATCAGGAATCTTTGATCGTAAAACCGGAGGCGCTCTCTGATTTTTTATTGTGGCAAATTAAATTCCTCGAATTATCGGAAAAAGATCAACGCGTTGCCGACGAAATCATAGGCAATATTGATGAAGAGGGTTATTTGCGCGCCAATTTGGATGAAATCGCCCTTGCCTGTCAAACAAATGTGGTGGAAGTCGAACGCATACTGACTGAAATTCAACGGCTGGATCCGCCCGGCATCGGCTCCCGAAATCTTCAAGAGGCGCTTCTGATTCAACTCAAGAGAAAGGGTCAACCCGCCGCGGTCGCGATTGAAATCGTCAGCCATCATCTTTCCCTCTTGGAGAAAAGAGACTGGCAGCAGCTTGCCAAGATACTTTCCGTTGATATCCGCGAGATTCGCCGCGCGGCTAACTTGATCGCGAATCTAGAACCGAAACCCGGAAGGACTTTTTACATCGAAGAGCCTATCGCCGTCACACCGGATGCGACTGTTTATTACGGAGATGACGACGAAAATACATTAAAAATCGACATTCACGACGAGTCGCTTCCGGAAATTCGCATCAATACTTATTATCGGAAGTTGCTTCGGAATAAAGATGCGGATGAGAAAACGAAAGCCTTTATACGTGAAAAAATGCAATCGGCCATGAATTTTATAAAAGCACTCAGCTTAAGAAAATCGACTTTGCGTGAAATCACGGAAGCAATCGTGCGCGCGCAGCCTGAATTTTTCGAAAAGGGGTTTTCTCAATTGCGGCCTCTCCGGCTGAAGGACATCGCCCAGACTCTGAACATCCATGAATCCACGGTCAGTCGCGCGCTTCAAGGAAAATATATATCAACGCCTCAAGGAACTATTCCTTATAAAAGTTTCTTTTCGGGAAAAATGGAATCCACGGAAGGCATCGCGGAATCGCAGAAAAGTGTCATGGAGAAAATCCGTGAGTTGATCGAACAGGAAAATCCGAAAAATCCGCTTAGTGATCAGGTACTTGTTCAAAAACTCCAAGGGTTGGGTGTTGTGATTGCCCGCAGAACGGTCGCGAAGTACCGCGAAATGTTGAAAATTCTCCCCTCGCACTTACGCAGAAAGAAATAAAAGCTGGCGCTCGGGCTCGAACCGAGGACCTGCGGTTTACGAAACCGCTGCTCTACCAACTGAGCTACGCCAGCATAAGCTTTGCGACACGAACCCATGATCTCGCGGCAAGCAGATCTTATAAGCTGATGCATCCTATCCGCCGCCCCGGAGGGGCGCCGGCCCGAATGCAGTAACGCGGATAAATTTTAGACGGGGATTATTACACCAGGTTGAAAACGTGTCAATAGAAGGGCATAACTGATTTCGCGAAGTTGAAACAAGGCGCGCTCAGGCCTCAACGAAATGCTTCATAAAATCTTCTTGAGCAGTTTTGATGCGCTGCTCATCCGCTTCCAACCGTTCCAATTCCGCTGCATGCTGCTCCGCCTGCGAAAGAGCCTCCTTGGCTTCTCCCCGCCTGTTTTGGCGTTCCAGGACATCGGCCAATCCCATATAAGCGCTTAAGTACTTGGGATTTTCAGCCAAGATCAAGCGATACCGGCGCTCCGCTTCTTTCAACTGATTCATTTGCCGGTATGCTTCGGCCGTTAACAGTTCAACATCAAGCTCCCGGGGAAAAAGAAAAGACAAATGTTCGAGAATTTTCTTGGACTTCAGGCTTTCCCCGGCTTCAAGATACGCAATCGCCAAGTGGAATAAAAATTGTATGTCACGAATGCCCTGATGGAATAATTCTTCCCAATAATGCAGCGTTTGAGTAATATTGCCCTTCATGAGCGATAAGGCTCCTAAATGATATCGGATGTACAAATCATTCGGAATTTTTTTCTGTAAATCCCGCAGCACCTGGACCGCTTTATCCGTTTGACCGATTTGCTGATAGGCTAAACTGACCGCGAAAGCTGCTTCCCGGCTTTCAGGTTCCAATTCCAATACTTTTTCGAAATGCGCGGCCGCTTCTTCGTACCGCTTCATAATCATCAAAATGCGCCCGCTCGCGATTCGGGGATATATATCAAGCGGGTTATTTTCACTCGCTTGTTTTAACAGACCGAGTGCTTTTTCAAAGTCTTTCTCCTGCACATTCGTGATCGCGGTAAAAATATTCAAATGAAAATTACCCGGGTCCTTACTCAAGGCCTTTTCATAAAACCGGTTCGCTTCGGACGGCTGCCCCAAAATACGGTAAACATGTCCCAAACCGATCATCGCTTCGGCGTCATCCGGCCGTTCTGCGAGTTTCCGGTTTAAATTGACGATCACATTATTAATACCATAATCCATGTTGGGACTGCTCATCAAGGCGATGTGATACAAATCATCGATGTTTCGCTGATAAGCTTCGAAATCGATGGCAGCGCCCTGGGGAGGTTCGTCCACCAAATCCGGTTGAAGCCGAGGCGGCGGCTCCACAGCCTGCGCGGTTAAATTCCCCAAAAGGAGGAATGCCCCTAACAGTACGCCGTATTTTTGGATTGGTATCAGGAAAAAAAATTTCATATATTCTCAATCTTTATTAAAAATTGCTGAAATCATCGTCATGCCGCTCTTCCTGTACGGGCTCCGTAAAATCGTCTTGGCTGCCTTCCACATCCGCATCAAATCCCTCTATTTCTCGGTCTTCAAAAGTTTTTTCATCGGGCCAAGCATCGTTCTTATGTCCTTGCGTCTTCTCTTCACCCGCTTTCACTTCCTCGCAATCCTGACCGGTTACGTCGCAAAACAACACTTTTCCTTCCGTGACCTTCAGCTTGCTGAGCCACTCGCCCAGCACCTGATATACCCACAATTCAAACCATGTTCCCCTCACCGCCGCAACGGCTGTCGGAGTTTGCACTTCGAATTCAGATCCTTTTCCAAGACGCCCGACCTTCGCCTTTAGATTTCCTAGCGCCAGGTCTAATCGGGCTTTCATCCTGTCTTGCTCCATGTCAAATTGCCGTATTCCAAGCTCTGTTTCTTCTTCCAACTGCACGGATGTGTCTTTCTCCATCCGCAATTGAACGGTGCTGCCCTTTCCCACTTTCACCCGGTCACCGCCACCGAGCTCTTGGCCCTCTTGCGCACCCACCCACGCCGCCTGCCCCTCTTTCCTGACTTCAACTCGGCCTTCTATGCCGTGGAGGGAGATAGCAGCCGCAAAACTCTGGCCGCAATTCAAAATCCAAAAAAGCAAAAAAAATAGGGTTAATTTGTGCATACCAGCCCTCATTTCTTATGACGTCATACGGTTTATTTTATTCATGCCTAATTATACACGCAGGTCAATTCTGCCGACGAAAATTTATTCACCGAAGCTCAAGCTGAGCTCGCTCCCGGCGGTTTTTCTTATTTTTGGATTCCGATGCCTCCCAAAAAAATCCGACGGCATTAGCAACCTGAGACAATACTAACAGCACGGCTATAAAAAGGGAGCGCGGGTGACGGCTTCGGGATAAGGGATATCCGATCAATCGCCAATAAAAAGAAACGGGTTCCATTTGGATTTTATAACGATTATTCATTCTTTCTGCCCGTAATTTGTGAAAATGATAAGCTCCTCGTCCGTAATTAAAATGTTGCCTCCAAAAGCTTCTTAAATTTAAATCATGCGCATGACGAACGACAACATCCGGGGCAAAAATGGATTTTTTATCAAAATAAATCCATCGGTCCGTTATTTCCCGATCCTCTCCCCCCGCTATGGAAAAATCACTGTGAAATCCGCCTATTTTCAAAAAATCCTCGCGGGGGAATATCATATTATTCGAAGTAAAGAACCGGGCACGCTCCGAAATACGATTGTAATAGGACCCCAAATAGTCGATGAGCATCTGACTCGCTTCGGAACAAAGGTTATCCGACAAATGATTTTCTGTCCGACCACCGATCACCGCGATTGATTTAACTTGAATATACTCACATATTTTTTTAAGCCAATCAGGATGCGGCATACAATCATCATCCGTAAAAGCGACAATATCTCCCCGGGCTGCCTGCGCACCGGTATTGCGGGCCATGCCCGGACCCCGCTGTTTCTGCCTCAACAAGACAATATTTAGCATCTCCTGAAAGGGTGCAACGACATCTTGCAACGGCGAAGGGCTTCCATCGTCAACAACGATGACTTCAAATGCCTCTTTCGGATAATCCAATCGACAAATGGATCGCAAACACTCGCACAAATGATGAGGGCGCGCGTAGGTTGGGATAACGATGGATATGATCGGGTAATGATTGTGAGTCACGATGGAATAGTCTTCGCTGCGACTGCTTTTGATGGGTTAAGCAAACGGAAAAGAAACTGAATTTCATGTTTTCTAATCTCACCGGATAAAAACAAGAAAAAGATGACCGCAAGACTCAGCGAGACGATTTTAATCGCCAGCATGATGTGCGGGGCCGACCACATGAAGGAAATCAGATAAACGGATATTCCGATGAGAACGCACTTTAAAATCGAACTGAAAGGAATACCGATGCGCCATGACCTTTGAACCACGGCCAGTCCTAAACACATCCAAGCGACAGAAAAAGCGGTCGTTGTAGCCGCCGCTCCAAGCGGTCCAAAGAGCGGAATCGTGAACCGGAGACCCATGAAGGCCAGCGGCGGAAGAGGCATCATAAAATACAGTGTCCATCGCGGTTTCCCATAAGCTGTCATAATGGAGGTCACAATGGATATCATGGAAATGGATAACATCGAAAAAATTAAGTATGAAAAAAGCGTTGAACCGGCCTCAAAGGATGCTCCAAAGACCAGCGGGAAAATCTCCCAAGATGCGCCTGAAACGACGGCGGCAAGAGGAAACAAAAACAATATGAAGCGCAGGGCGTCGGAGCCGATGTTTTTGGCGGCCTCTGAATCTCCCCGCTTCATATTCTGCGCAATCGTGGATAGCAGCAGCGGAGCCAGAGCGAGCGTCACAACACCGTAAACTAAATAGATCGTTTGCGCAGCGCCATAAAAACCCGCCTGCTCGGTCGTTCCCCCCAGCATTTTAAGCATGAACAAATCCATTCTTTGATATAAAACCAATAAAACTGTCGAAAGGAAGATGGGGATGGAATAACCCCAAAATTTCTTCACGGGAATCATGAGCCTGTGCGTAAACGGCAAACGAATAAAAAAGTAGCCTATCGCACATTCTACGGCGGAGGCCGCAATCGTTCCCCAAATTGCGCCTGAGACCGAAAATCCCATTTCCACGAAGATGACGATAAAACAAAGCCTGCTTAGCCATCGGCCGGCACTCTGAGCGGCGCGTGAACCAAAATTCCCCACTCCGATCAGAACGTTCCGAAATGCCCTCGCCATCAAAAAAATGGGAATATCAAAGCAAAATATTCTTAAATAACGGCTCAACAGAGGTTCATTGAGCCAATCTGCGATCGCAGACGATCCGAACCATATTAAAACGGCCACGCCAACGCTGGAAATCAGATGCAGCCTTGTCACGGTCGCCGCGACGGCGCGCCAGTCATCCGCTTCTCCAATGAACTTAATCGTGGCTCGTCCAAAAAATTCCGTCAGACTCCTTTCTACCCAGCCGATCAGAACAGAAACGAGAGAAAAGATCCCGAATCCGAACGCTCCGAGCTTGCGCGTTAAATAAATTGTTACGATAATTCCGGTCGGAAAAACCAGAGATTCCGCGAAAAAGATAAACAGAGAACCGCGGGCCAAATGACCCGCGGACCCCTTCTGGAACTGAGGTGCCGAGCTCATCTTTCTTCCTGATAGGACATTTCAGTATTCACGTCCCATATGTTGTCCTTGGACTTGATGCCTCGAACGATATTCTCAACGGCCGTGATGGCGGTCAACATGGAATGATCCTGATTGTTGTATTTATGCATTCCGTTGCGGCCGATCAAAAATAAATTTTCGAATTTATCGGTAAATTTGCGAATGACATCAAATCGATCATACGTGCCGAAATACGCCGGATAGGCCTTAGGCATCCGAATCACCGTTCCGTCCAATACATCCTCCGGATCCGCAAATCCCAATCTGATTAATTCATGAATTGCGAGTTTTTTGATCTCCTCATCCGTTTTTCGCCACAATGCATCCCCTTCGTTGCAAAAATATTCCATCCCGACCCATGCCGTATTCGCATCTTTAACCATATACGGGCTCCAATTATTGTAAATCTGCAGCCTTCCGACCTTGACATAATCTTCTTGGATATAAATCCAGTTGTCGATCATTTTACCGTTCACACCCTGCCCCTTCGCGCCATCCATATTTCTTAATTTTTTTAAAAGAATTCCGACCGTGATAAAGTCTCTGTACATGAGCCCGTCTGCGATCAAAACCACGGGATCAGGCGCAGTTTTTCCAAAACACCGAATCAATTCCTTCACCGGCATGGAAGAAAACACATAGTCTGATTGTTGCGTATACGATGCTCCCGATTTCCCATTTTGGATTTGTACTTCAACGATCCGTTCGCCGTCACTTTTCAGACCCACGATACGGCATTGTCGATGAATTTCTCCGCCTTCGTCCTCAATCAAGCGCGCGACTTCATCCCACATTTGGCCCGGACCCAGTTTAGGATATAAAAATCTCTGAACCAGGCTGGTTTCAATGTTCTTTTCCAAGAAATTCGTGTCTTTGACCACAAAACTTTTCAAGGGATGCAGCAAGGCCTTCCGCAAATCGAGCCCTTTGATGCGTTGAGCGCCCCATTCCGCTTTGATTTTATGGCAATTGACGCCCCATACTTTTTCCGTATAGGACTTAAAAAAAGTACGGTAAAGCTCCTTCCCGAAACGATTAATAATAAAATCTTCCAGAGAAACTTCCGGTTTGATCGGGAATATCTTCGCTTTAAGATAACTCACGATGAATCGGATGGAACGAACAAACCCCAGGCATCGCAAAAGTTCCAGACTGGGCGCAAGAGGATGATTAAAAAAAGTTTTTAGAAAATAAATTCTGGAGTGTCGAGGACGGATTAAGAGGACTTTGTCCGCTTTATCGGGATCCGGCCCCCCGGGTTTTAATGGGATTGCTTTTTTCCTCCCCTGATATGTGATTTCGCCGTTACGGTCACCTTCGGACGCTTCGCCTTGTAGGGGCAGGATATGTTGCCACCATTCCAAAATGCGGTCTGACTTTGAAAAAAAGCGGTGCCCCCCGATATCTATGCGGTTGCCTTTAAAATCAATCGTCTTGCAGATGCCTCCGATCGCGCTTTCCATTTCATAAATAATGGGCTTTATATCGGTGTGTCGCAGCAGTTCAAGAGCCGCTGTCAATCCTGCCGGTCCCCCTCCTATGATTACGGCTACTTTTTTTGTCATCAATGATTACCTCATAGCCCTTATGACCGGCTTCTTGCCAAGCCGCTTTTTAACCCTCAATTCCTTGCCGATTCCGTAAACGAATCCCGCCAGAATTCCTGCTGACATAATGATTTGATCCGCAAATGTCCAGATGATCGCTAATAATACGAAAGGCAGTCCTTTCGTGCGAAATAAAAAAAACCAAAAAGAACAGTTCATTCCAGCCCAAGCGATCATTAAAAAAACCACCGCATAGACAAGCGAAGCCTTGGCCGGAAGGATCAACCACAATGCCATGATGAAAAAGACAAGAAAGATGCTGACCAATTGCTCCTTCGGTGAATGCAAGTAACCCGTTCGGTTCCGAAAGAGATGCCGCCATCCCCGGTATTTTATGAATATATCCGCCCAATTAAATGGAATGCGGAAGTCATTTTTTATGATGGAGATAAAATTGTATTTTTTTAAATGGATCACGTCCAAATCTTTCATAAATCTGAGTTCTTTACCCCGTTTAGCAAGCTTTTGACCGTGGGCTGAATCTTCCGCCAATTCATAATCCGAATCATGCACGATCAGCGCCTTTTTTCTGACCGCATAAATGGAACCAAATAAGAAATTGATTTTTTCCGGTAATTTAGAAAATATATAATTCATATAATAATTCTTATACTGGCTGAAAAAATCCTGATTGGGATGCTCCTTGGACAGCAAGCCGGTCACGGCATCAGCCGAAGGCTCCCTTTGGAAAAAGTCGGAAATTTTCGCCAGCGTATTTCTTCGTATAATGATATCGGAATCGATAAATACCAGGATGTCCCCCTTGGCCGCCCTCGCTCCCGTATTCCGGGCGCGGCTCCTCCCTAAATTTCTCGGATGTAAAAGAATTTTATCCGCGTACTGTTCCGCGATGGAAACGGTTTTATCCGCGCTTCCGTCATCCGCGACGATTAACTCATAATGAGCGCCTTCAGACGCTCGTATGCTCGCCAGGCACTGTTTAACGGTACAAGCGCTGTTATACGTCGGAACGATAACCGAAATCATGCGATCACCTTGGAATTAAAGTCTTTGTAACTTTGGTCTTTGGCGGAAAGGACAGGGTTGGGTATAGGCCAGCGAATACCAAACGCGGGGTCATTCCAACGCAGGCCTCGAGCGGAGTCAGGCTTGTAGAAATTTGACATTTGATAAAATACTTCCGTCTCATCCTCCAATGTTTGAAACCCGTGAGCGAATCCCGCAGGAATATAAAGCATTGTATGCTTATCAGCGGCTAATTCAACCGCGCACCATTTTTTAAATGTCGCTGAATCCGGCCTTATGTCGACAACGACATCATAGACCTTTCCTCGCGTGCAGCGAACAAGCTTGACTTCAGCGTCGGAACCCGCTTGATAATGTAAACCGCGCAAAGTGCCCTTCTTACGATTAAATGAAATGTTGCACTGCACGAGATTGGAATTGAAGCCTCTGGCCTGGAATTCCTTTTGACACCAGCTCCGGGCAAAAAAACCGCGCGCATCTGTTTCCCTTTCGAGCTCGACAACGAAAACCCCCGGCAATTTTACTTCAACGAATTTCATGGCGCTCCCTTGTATTTTTAGGATCGCATTCTGCGGTCTTGATCTCACATGCGAGCCTTCGCAAAGACGCATTCAGCCGGCCTGATGAAATTAAATTTTTAACCGCATCTACGCGTTTATATTTGGGGCCTTCGAAATCACTGATGCAAATACGCAGCCCTTTGTAGGATTGATGCAATTCTTGAATCCCCCTCTTTACATCCCACTGCGGTTTATAATTTTTAATTCGCTGATTAATTTTTGAACAGTCCACTTGATAGCAGCGCTTATCGGGCCCCGCGTGCCTTGCGAATTCAACTCGCGTGTTCGGAATCATTTCACGGACCTGTTCAGCAAGTTCCCTGACTTGATAATTCCCGTTTGTGACGCCCACATTAAATACCTGATTATGAACCTCTTCTATGGGCGCTTCCAGGACAGCCGCAAAAGCACGCGCAATATCTTCGACATGGACCAACGGACGCCATGGGGTTCCATCACTGGTCAGCACAATGCGTTTGGTCGTAAAGGCCCAGGCGACCAGATTATTTAAAACAAGATCCAGCCTTAAGCACGGCGAAGCGCCATAAGCCGTCGCATTGCGCATCAAAGTCGGCGAAAAATCGGTATCTGCCAACCGCATTAAGTCGTTTTCGAACATGAGCTTAGACTTTCCGTAAGCTGTGATAGGACACGTTTCGGATCGCTCATCGACAATCTCTTCCCCCGCAGCACCGTAAAGGCTGCACGATGAGGAAAAAAGGAATCGCTTTGTTTTAGCCTCCTTTGCCAGCCTGGCAAATCGCAAGGCCGCCGTATGGTTGATTTCATAAGTCAATGCGGGATTCATTTCGCCCAAGGGATCATTCGACAGACCGGCTAAATGAATGATGCCGTCAAAACCCGCAAGATCCTTCGCTTCAACATCGCGGATATCCTTGTCGATTTGATGAAACCCTCCATTAGAAATCATCATGCGGTCATCCGCATAGAGCGCGTTGTCCAGCCCAACGATCTCATGCCCCTTTTTTAACAAATAAGGCGCCATCACAGAGCCGATGTAACCACGATTCCCTGTCACTAAGATACGCATCTGTCCTGCTTCCTCACCGGAGATTCATATTCACTTAGAACATCCTCAGCGTCACCTTCCATCAAAAAGCTCTTAAATTCTGAATTCCTTATGGTTTGATAGATTTCGTCGTAATTTTTCAGGATTTGATCCATGCGATAGGGTAGATTTTTTAGAAGATTTGATTTTACCGTAACGCCGGAAACACTTAAATAATCGAATACGGCGTCCAGCGTCTTCTGATGACTTCCCGGCAGTAACAAGTCCCGCTCATAAGATACGGAATGGACGGGTAAATCTCTCAGTAAGGCATTCTCTCGATCCGTCAATTTCTGCCGATTCTTCAATTGACGCATGATAAAATCCGGCGCCAAAGTTATTTTCCGAGGCTCATAATTTTCGGGATGCTTTTTGCGCCTGTGAAATAAACGGGTCGCTTTCGCGTAATAAAGAGAGATCAATTGTTTCAGAATATTGGATCGTTTTATGGAAATAATTTTCCACCCCTCATGGACAAGATGACCGAGATAATTTTCGGGGATACGAAACAAGCGCTTCTCGGACAACTGATACAGCTTCAATTTAAAACCGTATAATTGCTTTCGGCATATCCGTGACCGGATGTCGATCAATGTTCTCGGAAGCGGCAACGGATAATATAGTAATTCACCGTCACATCGAATGTCAGGATGAGAATTGAGCAAGTCCATGAACAGCGTACTGCCCGTCCGTCCTTGCGAAAAAACAACGAATTTGGTTTTACTCATGAGCGCATCTGCATTGGATCAGATTGCATGGTTTCTTTGATTAACGGAGCTGCCCGCTTTCGGTTTCTGCGCCTCAGCAGTCTCGCCAATACTCCGCCGGCCTGAAAGATAAGCGTTCCGTCATATATTAAGGCCAACGCAATATACCGCAAACCCAGCCGCCACTGACGCAAATCCGGCTGACCCTCGAAAACTTTTTGCGCGAAATAGCGGTATCGCACGGCCAAGCTTTTCCGTTTTTCCCCCTGCATTTCAGGAGGCAAAGCACGGTAATTTTTTTCGATCACTTCGAGGCTGGCCCGCTCCATCTTATCAAATTGAGTTGAGATGGAATCATGATTCTGTCTGTACAGCACCATCACAGACGGCACGCATACAAAGCGATGCTCGCGCGCCAAACGCAACCATAAATCCCAATCTTGAGCCGCCTCCAAGGATTCATCAAAACCTCCCACGTTCGTGATCGCCCGCTTGCGTATCAGCGGAATAGAACCTCCGCTGATAAAATCATCCTTGAGCAGCGCTTGATAAACCTCACCTTCGTTCCGAATGCGTCTGCCTTTCCCCAAAGCGGTGCCGGATTCGTCAATATGGCTCACCCAACAGTACGCAACGTCCGCTTCCGGGCATTCTTCTAAGAGTTTCAGCTGCATTGCAAGTTTATCGGGATACCACACATCGTCGGCATCCATAAACGCAATATATTCGCCTCGCGCGGCTTGTATTCCCCGATTGCGGCCGGCTGCCGCTCCCGCGCGAACTGAACAGCGGATCAACCTGATGCGCGGATCACTGATTGACTGAATGATCATAGCGGTATCATCTAGAGAGGCATCGTCTACAACAATCAATTCAAAACATTCGAATGTTTGCTCAAGAACGGACTGAATAGCCTCTCTGATTGTATGCGCCGCATCAAAAGCAGGCATGATCACAGACACGGTCGGTGCCCGCTCCCTCCATTTGGCTGCGGTCATGGGTTCTTTTCTTGCAAAACGAAACCCTTCGGTCCGGAACTTTTTATGCCCATCGTGATCCCGTTTAAAACAAATCTCTTGCTTCGAATTTAATGACCATAGCCACGTTATGAATCTGAACCATGCGCTTAAAATAAGATCTGTCACCATTTCAAAGAAAAGCTTTTGATCATAATGAGTCCGGGCGCTCGCAGCGTATCTTCTGGCATAAATCTGCGGTAACGGAACCATTGGAAAACGTTTTTGGCACATCATGTAATATTTATCTGTGCGTTTTAAACGGACTTCATTTCTCTTGCGATTGGAAATACGGGACGTAAGCTGACCTTCCCGATGAAGCCTGCATACGACCGTCGGGATTCCGGTCAAAATCAGCTGGTAATTATCGAGCATGCTGCGAATATAAAAATCGGTATCGTGGCCGATACGATTTGCAGTATCAAATAAGCCGATGTCTTGAAAGACTTCCCGAAGATAAGTCACCGAGGACGGCGTTCTGATGAAACTGACTGACAACAATTGATGCATGGGTGATACAAACTTCGAGAGATCCGGTCTTTGAGGCCGTACTTCTACTTTTTTTCGGGCCTCATCACGTAAAATAAGACCGCTCACAACAAAACATTTTTTTTCGTCCTTCAATGCACTGATATGACTCGCAAGATGGTTTGGGAGCCAGAAGTCATCGTCGTCTAAAAAAGAAATGCAGTCCCCGCGCGCCCTTTGAATGCCCTCATTGAGGGCGCCGGCAGATCCTAAATTTCTTTCAAGTAGCTGATACTGCACATTCGGAAATGATCGGCAGACTTCTTCGGTGCCCGGAATATCAGAAGCATCATCCACCACGATCACTTCAATTTCCCCATCATAATTCTGGCGAAAAACGCTTTGAAGCGCTTCCCTGAGCATGGACGGGCGATTAAAAGTGGTGATGAGTACCGATGCTTGCGGGATTTTCTTACTTTGAGTGTGCAGAACGATCATACGACCGCCCCTGCGGACAGATTTAACGCTTCGGTATATATTTGAACAAGATCATCATTCAATTTATTCGAATCGTAATCCCTTCTCACTTTTTCCAAACCCGCGTCACCCATCGCATTCCATAACTCGGGATGGTCCACTAAATAAATCAATTTTCCCACGATGGCATCCGTATCTCGTTCGGGTATGAGAAATCCGGATGTGCCGTCATCGACCAACTCAGGGATACCGCCGTGGTAGGTACTGATTACGGGAAGGCCGGCCGCCATGGCTTCTTTCAAGACATTTGTGGGACCGTCCTGATCTCCCCGGCTGGCTGTCACGCTCGGTGCTAAAAAAATGTCGTAATCGTACAAAGAGGCGATCGTCTTGTCTAAGCTTTTGGCTCCGAGCAAATGGACATAGGATTCAGCCCGCTCCTGCCGAATGATTTCTCGATACAGCTCCTTCAATTTCCCTTCTCCGATGATGCTATAGTCAATGTGGGGTCTGATTTGCTTGACCTTCGCGACGGCATAAATGCAATAATCAAAACCTTTTTTTTCATCAAGGCGCCCCACTGATAAAACGCGTACCCGTCCGTCAGGGCTGCGCCGACCCGATCTGTTCGTGAACAGCTGCAAATCAATGCCGGACCGCAGTATCCGCATTTTATTTTCGTCGGCGCCTAAACGAATCAATAAACGCTTAAAATAATCGCAATTTGGCAATAATAGATCCGCCTGACGGAACAATTTGTCATACACATCTTGTCCTCGGACTCGTGGGAATTGGGTAATATCATGACCCCGGAAGGAGACCATAAGTTTTCCTTTCAAAAGTCCGATGCGGCGCAGTATTTCGACCCATTTCCCCATGTTGCCGAATTGACAATGGACGACGTCATAGGGGCCTTTGCTGAAGGTAATCGCGGAACAATTAAGCAGACGGAGCGAATAAGCCATCCATCCGAATCTGAAAACATTCAGCGCCTGAAAGAGAACGCGCCTGCCTTCGGCGCCCTTCAAAAGCAACGAAAAAAAACTTTTTACGGCAAAAATCAGATACCGCAGGCTTTTGCGCTTAGGGACGATATACGCTCTTTCCATGAGACCGTATTTTGCGATGTCCGGGTGAACATCCGGCTTATCGGCAAAGTAGTTATCCAAAGCGAATATATCCACTTCATGCCCGCGGTCCAATAATCCCGTGATCTGATTTAACACATAAGTTTGGGTCAACCGGGGAAAATACCGCACCACCATCGCAATTCTCATTGCAGCTTAACTCCTTCTCTATCGCCCAAACTGCCTTCCGAAATGAGTAACGATTCGTCATAATTCTCATCCTGCCAATATTTGCCGTAACCGGCTGCATAGACCATTTTTTTGATCTTATCGATGTTTGTGATCGAGTCGCTCAAACGGTCAGGCACCATGCGTATTAAATCACTCATGACGGAACATCTCTCGACATCCAGGAAGGCGAACATTCGGTCGAGAGTGTTTTGGTGATCTTCGGAGCGGAGCAAATCCTGCTCATAAGTAATATGATGGCAACCGATTCCCTCCAAGGCTTTTTCTTCTTCCCGGCCAAAATATTCTCTTTGCTGAATTTCATGGATCAGCCATTTTCCATCAATCGCCATTTTGTGTTGCTTGATCTTATTGCGCCTTCCCTTGATCAGATAAAATCTTCCGTAATGCGTCGCAACTTGGTTTGAGATAGCCTGCCTGAAGAGGTTTTGCCGTCTGAGATGAATAATTTTCCAACCGTCGCAATGGAGACGAAACAAGAAATCTTTGACGTTACGGATCCGTTGAATTTCCGTCAGTTGATAAATTTTAAGTTTAAACCCATAAACCGGTCTCTTCGAACTCATCAGCGAGCGGTGAAGGTATTTCTCATGCGATAAGACGGGATCATAAAATATCTCTCCGTCGGCATGAATTCGCGGATGCTGATTGAGCATGCGCTGCAACAAAGTACTTCCGCTTCGACCTTGGGCAAAAATCAGAAATTTCTTGTCGGGAACCGTTCTTCTCTTCGGCCTTAAATAGACTTGAACCTCTCGCAAGACGCTGCTCGGAATCCGCATAATGCGTTCCGAACGGTGGTATTTTTCCACGCATACAAGGGGCCGTTCGAAGCGCGTCACATGGGCTTTGAGTCCAGGCGCAAACGCCGGTGTTATCCGATAACGGCCGATGCCGACCGACCCCGTCATAATTTTCCCGGCTATGTGAACCGGAACCGACCAAAGGGTCTTCAATTTCCATCGTTCCTTCATATAAACCGGAAAGAGCAGAAGCTGTGACCACCCATTTTTATTTTTATGCTTATCTGAGAATTTGCGCCAATCCGAATAAAGCGTCAATGATAACGTTTCGCGATAGGGGTAGTAAGGCACAAAGGTCAGATACTGCTTCGCCGGTATCCTAATACTCCGCAACCGATCGATGATTCTTGAAGGAACAGGTGCGCTAAATTTCTCACGCAAGTAAAGAAGGGTTTCACGCATCGGTAAAATTATTTCCTTTCTTCTCGCTTGATGGATCAGACGATTCCAATCCAA
>JBFHCO010000004.1:0-37379 GCA_041585205.1 Candidatus Omnitrophota bacterium
CCCATTTTTCGTTTCTATAGTACAAGGCCTATTGCGATTAGACCCGCCCCCAGTACGAGATAGCTAACCAATATGACCGTCAAGGCGGGTCTGTCCGTTGTCAGAAGGGCGATGACCATATTGCGATATTGCGCGTACATGAAAAACAGCAAAATAACTTTAAAAATAGTCAGGGAGACAATGATGCTTACAATGAGCGTGAGCGGCGAACGAAATGCGGCAAACTCGACCCATGTCCATCCTACCCACCCCAATACGGCCAATCCGACTACGAGAATCCACCAGGGCTGCTTTTCGGGTAACAACCTCAAAGCCATCCATTCATAGCTTTTTGGCCGGAATAATGTCCACAAGCAAGACAGCATCATCAAGCTCCCGAGGATTATGCTCAGATATTTAAAATAGGTCATGGGGCCTCTCCGTTTTGAGACTGTTTTTTCATCTTACGGTACCCTTCCGCAATGAGAACAATGCCGATCGTAAAAAAAGGCAAGAAACCAAACAGGCCCAGCCAAAAACTCTTTTGAGATCCCGCGACAAAGGCCAGGATCATGAAGGACAAACCCGGTAAAACCCATTTGATAATATAATTTCGCATTAAAAACCGATGGATTGCTTCAAACAATAAATGATCGTAAAAGAACCGATGGCAAAACAATAATAACCGAAAAGATACAGCTTTCCCCTGCGCGCTGCCTGCAGCAAAATCGCGATGGCCAGCAGTCCCGTCACGGCCGATGCCCCGAAGCCCGCGAAAAGTTCAAGACGGTGATTTTGATAGAGTTCCAGGCCTTCTTTCCATTGCAACGTACCGGCCGCGATTATCGCGGGGATCGCGATCCAGAACGAGAATTTGGCGGATTCCCCGCGTTCAAGCCCCATGGCCATGCCCGCCAAAATGGTGGAACCGGATCTTGAGATACCGGGTATGACGGCAATGCCTTGCGCTACGCCGATTATAAAAGCATCGCGACTGTTCATGAGGTTTAAGGGACGGTCGCCGATTTGAAATTTTCGGCTCGCCATAAGAATAAAACTCATCATGATCCAGGCAATTCCCACGGCCAGCAAGGAGCTAAAAAGATAGGTTAACGCCTCTTCAAAGATGACCACCACCATGATTGTCGGAATGGTCGCTACGATCACGTACGTTGTCACGAGAGAATAAGGGTATTTTTGATAAAGCGCTTCGCGGTTTTGGGTTCCGGGAAACCGGATGAGAAATGCAAAGGTATCGGTGACCATCCGGCAGATATCCTTTGCAAAGTAAAGAAAGACGGCGAGGAGGGTCCCTAAATGAACGGCCACATCAAAAGCCAGCATGGGTTCGGACATACCCATCAGATTTTGGAACAAAACCAAATGCCCGGAACTCGAGATGGGGAGAAACTCGGTTAGCCCCTGAACGATACCCAGCCAGATTGCTTTTTCAATGGTAATCATGAACCGTCCGACGGTGTGGATGCTTTACAAATACCGGAACCAGCGCTTGTTATTTTTCAATTGCTTGACCACTTCCCGTATTTTTTCGGTTTGGCTTTTGGAGCAAATGAGCAGCGCATCCGGCGTGTCGATGACGATGTGGTCCCGCACTCCGACCAACGCAACCAGCTTGTCATTCGCCTTAACGATATTCCCCGCGCTTTCCACGGAGACCGTCGTTCCGAGCGCGATATTGCGATGCTGATCTTTCGGAATCAATTCTTCAAGACTGGTCCAGCCGCCTACGTCATTCCATCCGATATCGGCGATCAGCGTCAAGATGCGGCCGCGCATTTTTTCCATCAAGCCATAGTCGATGGAAATATCCCGCATATCTTTGAAATGCCGTTTCATTTGAGCCGAAAAGTTTCCGGAAAGTATTTTCTGGGCGGTGCGGTAGACGTCCGGCAAATAGCGCTTGGAGGCCTCCAGCAGCGCATCCGCACGCCAAACGAACATGCCGCTATTCCAGAGAAAGCGTCCCTTGCGCAGAAAGGACCGCGCTTTCTGAAGCTGCGGTTTCTCATGAAAGCGTTTCAATTTAAAAACGGAGGAGGTTGATTGACTGCGAATGCGGCGGTCCAGCTCCAGATATCCGTATCCGGGATGCGCGAAAGAGGGTTTGACGCCGAATGTCACCGGTAATTTTTCGCGGGCGGCTATTTGCGTCGCTCGACGCAGCAGCGCTCGGAATCGATCCGGCTTCTTGATTAAATGATCCGCGGGCAGGAGGGCTAAAACCGCATCCGGGTCTTGACGCGCCATATGAGCCGCGGCTAAAACCGCGCAAGGCGCCGTATTGCGTCCGACCGGCTCGCCGATAATGTTACGCCTCGGGATACTTTTCAGTATCTTTTTGATAAGACTGACCTTATCTCGCTGCGTCACGACCAGGATGCGCGAGGCGGGCACCAAAGGTATTAAGCGGTCTATCGTTTGTTCAAGCAGTGATTTCTTACCGAAGATTCTGAGGAATTGCTTGGGAAGTTTCCGGCGGCTTGCCGGCCAAAAGCGCGTACCGGATCCGCCCGCCATGATGACAGCCCACAGTTTACCCGTCTTCGGCTTAGCGGGCATCAGGAAGATCCCATCAGTTCCCGGATCTTGCCGTTCACGATGTCACGGATCTCATCGAGCCGCCGACCGCTCACCGCCTCAAACCGCATCACAAGAACCGGTTGGGTATTGGAAGCGCGCACCAGGCCCCATCCGTCATCAAACTCGATCCGTGCCCCGTCGATATCCACGACGCGGTATAGTTTCTTAAAATCCCGCACGGCTTGAGTCACAATGCCGAATTTTTTGTCATCGGGGCAATCGACCCGGATTTCCGGAGTCGAAACCAGTTCCGGAAGATCTTTCAGGAGTTCTGAAAGGGGTCGTTCGTTTTCATCCACGATCTCGAGCATGCGACAGGCCGCATAAATGGCGTCGTCAAATCCGAACCACCGGTCCACAAAAAACATGTGGCCGCTCATTTCCCCCGCAAGTTCGGCATGCGTCTCTTTCATCTTGGCCTTGATCAAAGAATGTCCGGTTTTCCACATTAAAGGTTTACCGCCATGCTTGGCGATATCATCGTAAATTGCCTTGGAGCATTTGACGTCGCCGATGATCGTGGCATTCGGCTTTTTCTTTAATATGGCACGCGCGTAAAGCAGTAAAATACGGTCACCGAAAATGACCTGCCCCTTTTCATCCACCACACCGATCCGGTCGGCATCCCCATCGAAACCGATCCCAAGATGCGCCTTGGTCTCCAGCACTTTTTTCTGCAAATCTCTAAGGTTTTCAGGAACGGAGGGATCCGGATGGTGGTCCGGAAAAGAGGAGTCCAGATTGGTGTAAAGCTCAGTCACATCATGGCCCATTTTTTTGATGAGCTGCGGCGCGACCAAACCGGCCATGCCGTGACCGGCATCCAACACGACTTTCAGTTTTTTCTTGAACCGAAACAGGCCTTGGACGTGCTTCATGTAAGCTTCAAGGATTTTGCCTTTTTCGACTTTGCCCCGGCCCGTGACAAAATCTTTCTTTTTAATGCGGTCTTTCAATCCTTGAATTTCGCGGCCGAAGAAAGGGCGGTCCGAAAGATGCAACTTGAATCCGTTATATTCCGTGGGATTATGAGAGCCGGTGATTGAAATGCCGGCATCAAGCTTCAAATGGGAAACCGAAAAATAAACAAGCGGCGTCGGGATGAGTCCCAAATCAACCACATGGATGCCCGTGGAAAGCAGCCCCTTTAAGAGAGCTTGGTGAATCCGCTCCGAACTCGGCCGCAGATCATGGGCGACCGAAATTTTCTTTTTGCCCTCACCGATCAAAACCGACCCGAAGGCCTGGCCGATCTGGACCACCCCGTCGTCGGTCAGTTCCGTATCGGCTAAGCCGCGGATGTCGTATTCTCTGAAGATATGTTCAGGCAGCATAGTTAAGCAATGAGCAATGAGTTATGAGCAATGAGAAAATTCAACAGGAGCGAGCCGGGAGCGCTGAAAGAAGCACGACCACACTGACTTTGCCGTTCACTCATTGCTCCTTGCTCGTTACTCATTGCTGATAAATGGTGCGAGCGAGAGGACTTGAACCTCCAAGGGTTTCCCCACAAGATCCTTAATCTTGCGCGTATGCCAATTCCGCCACGCTCGCGAAATAAGTTAGACTTAATATGATCTGTGAAACTATTTTTTCTTTTCTTTGCGTTCTTTTTCCAGGGTCGCTTCTACCTGACCTAATTCGGAATCCAGGCGCTTGATCCCGTCGATCAGTTTTTTGATTTCAGGATCATTCGCTTCAATCCCTTTACCCTGCCGAACAGCCCGCACGTAGATACGGTTGCCCAGCTGGGCAAATTCTTTCGTGACGCGATGCTCCAGCGTCGCCTTATCAATCAAGAGCTTGGTGACGTGCGCCGCCTCACCTGCTTTTTCAGAGACGAGCTTCACCGATTGTTTGGTAGCGTCGAATGCCTGGTTGAACGCCTTTTCTGCTTTCTCATAAAGGGTTTTCTTATCCATGGTACCTCACTCCCCGTTAGGCCTTACAGGTTATTCTTAACTCTATATATATTCTAGAGATAAATGCCGAATTAATCAAAAATCATTTTAAAAGCGCTGGGGGACCTGCACTTGCGCCAATGCGCAAGTGCTTCATTTGACGACCTTCGACGGTCGTCTAAATGACGTCCCGCGCGCCGTAGAGAGTTTTCCTTAAACTCCCACGGCGCAGCCATTTTGCATGGGCAAAATGGCTGGGGGACCTGGATTCGAACCAAGACTAAACGGTCCAGAGCCGTTTGTGCTACCGTTACACCATCCCCCAACAATAAAGGCAAACAAACTACATAGGCTGCAAAAATAGTGCTTGCTTTACCCTGATCACAGCCAATTCCGCCATGCCATTTGGCGGAGCGCCATCCCCATTAATTGAGCGTTAAGCTATAAGCTTTAAGCTAAAGGATTTGCACAGGTTAACTCGTTCGGACCAAAATCCTCTTAAGGCTTACAGCTTAGGGCCTATAACTGACATAAAGTTAGGTATTATAGTCAGCATCGAGAATTGTCTCAAGCAGTCCCTTAGGAAACGAGCTTCATCACCCGGGAGGCCATTTCATCCGGCGGCCGGTCAATAAGTGCAAATGAATATGGAAGATGGACTGCCCCGACTCGGAGCCGTCATTAAATACGAGCCGATAATAGTCCCAGCCATTTTTCCTTGCGATTTCCTTCGCGCAATAGATTACCTTCCCCACCAATTCCGTATCCGAAGCGGCCATGCTGGAAATGCGGTTCAGATGCTTCTTCGGCATCACCAAAATATGAACGGGAGCTTGCGGATTGATGTCGTGAATGGCGAGCATCTCCTCGTCTTCATGTTCGATTTTGACGCTGATTTCCTTGTTGATCATCCTGCAAAATAAACAGTCCGACATTTCAACCTCCCTTGTAGATGCAAGCACTGAGCTACGGGTTATGAGTCATGAGTTGACCCTAAAACAACCGGGCGGCTTTACTCGTGGCCCATGGCTCATTGCTTAATAAATTTTCTCACTCGCTCCAAACACTTTTCTTTTCCCAACACGCTCATCAGGTCAAAAAGACCGGGGCTGACGGTTTTGCCCGTTAAGGCGTAGCGCAGCGGATGAATGAGGCTCTTGGCTTCGATTTTCAAAGTTTCCGCCGTGTCGCGCGTGATCTTTTCAATTGATTCGGCTTTATTAAAATCAGAAAGAGTTTCTGCGCTGCCCGCCCACGCCTTTAAATATCCGCATAAAGATGCATCTTTAAAGAAATCATCCCGTATCGGACTTTCATATTTGATTGTGTTCTCAAAACAATAAGCGGCTTGAACTTTGAGATCCTGAAGCGTTTGGATGCGCGATTGATAAAGTAAAACCAGCTTTTGCCAGCGTTCCGCCCCCCACGCCTTGAATTCTTCCGGATAAAAGGCGGCGACTTGCTTCACATATTCGTCCGGCTGCATTTTTTTGATATGCTGCGCATTCAGCCAATCCAACTTTTCGGCATCGAAACGGGCGTTGGATTTTGTGATGCGCTTGATGGAGAATTTTTTGATCAAATCCGGCAGACGGTAGAACTCCTGGTTGTCCTGAGATCCCCAGCCGAGCAATGCGAGATAATTCAGAACCGCGTCAGGCAAATACCCTTTCTCGTGATAATGACGCAGAGAGACCGTGCCGTGCCGCTTGGACAAGGGCGTGCCGTCCTGACCGAAGATCAGCGGCAAATGGGCGTATTTCGGAGCCTTCCAGCCCAAGGCCTCAAATAAGAGAATCTGGCGCGGCGTATTTGAGATATGGTCCTCACCGCGGATCACATGGCTGATTTCCGTGTCATGGTCATCCACGACACAAGCCAGGTGATAGGTCGGATATCCGTCTGATTTGATAATGACGAGATCGTCAAAGAGCCCGGTATCAAACTGCACTTCGCCGCGCACCAGATCATGAAACTTCACCGTCCCCTTCGGCATCCGGAAGCGCACCGCTGTTTTGCCGTCCGCCTTTTCCTCATAAGCTAAATCTTTTTCGATAAGTAGCCGTGCCGCCGCGCGGTAATTTTCGAGCCGTCCGCTTTGATGCATCAATTCACCGTCCCAGGTCAGACCGAGCCAGCGCAAGGAGTTCAAGATATCTTCTTCAAATTCAGGCCGGGAGCGTTCGCGATCGGTGTCTTCAATGCGGAGCAAAAATTTTCCCTGCTGATTGCGGGCGTACAGAAAGTTAAATAGCGCCGTACGCACCCCTCCGATATGCAAATAGCCGGTCGGAGATGGGGCAAATCGGACGCACACCATGTGGGTTTAGGGGTAAGAATGAATCAGGTTTGCAAAAGCGAACTTAACCGGCCTTCTGATCTTCCACAAATTTGACCAGTTTCTTGACTTTATCCAGATCCAGAGGTTTTTTGAAACAGGCCACCGCGCCCAAGGCCATGATTTCTTTTTCCTTATGCGGGGGCAAAAATCCGGACATGATCGCCACCGGAACGCGGCTGATCTTTTTGATTTCCTCAAAAACTTCCCGCCCTTCCATGCGCGGCATCAGAACATCCAAAAAAACCAGGTCAAACGCATTTGCCTGGACCTTTTGAAGCGCTTCCTTCCCATTCGTGGCCGTCTCGACTTCGTGTTGATCATCCTGGAGAATTTCGCGGAATTCATCGCACACGGCCTTTTCATCGTCCACGACCAGAATCTTAGCCATAAAGCACTCCTTGTTTATCAGGTTCTCAAAAGATCGTATTTTTCAGATTACTACAATTATACACGGCGGTTTTAAAAATGCGACGGCACAATCAAAACGATATCAGGAACCTAAATCCGGCAATTTGAACTTTTCCCGGAAGGTTGAAAAATAAGTCCTTTTAGAACTTTTGATGAGCTTCAAAGGATGCGAGGCGCCCGTCAACTCGACGGTATAAGTATCGTCGATCTCCATGTTTTCTTGACCGTCCGCCGCCAGAATCGCCTTTTGGTCAGGTCGTTCGGGGCGGATGCGCACCGAAATTCGTTCCGTCCCCTTCACGATTACGGGCCTTAATACGGGCGTGTGCGGACAAAGCGGCGTTACCAGAATCGTTTGAAGCTGCGGATGTACAATCGAACCGCCGGCTGATAACGAGTAGGCTGTGGAACCGGTCGGCGTCGCGATGATCACGCCGTCCCCCGGAAAGCTATAAAGCTTTTCACCGGACACTTGAATGCTGATATTTAAAAGCCGCGTCAATCCTTCGCGGTTGATCACAATGTCATTCAGGGCCACGAAGCGCCTTTCCTTTTTGGTCTTGTCGCTTTTGGCCGAGCAGGAAAGCATGAACCGTTCTTCAATTTCGGACCGGTCCAGCAAGTAGGCGTTGAGCTCCTCAAACACTTCATTTTCTTTCACTTCCGTGATAAAGCCGAGGCTGCCCAGATTCACCCCGAGGATGGGTATGGATTGCGATTTGAGGCGGCTCGCGACGGCGAGAATCGTGCCGTCTCCGCCCAGGCAAATGATGAGCGACGTATCGGGCAGCTTTTCATCCATGGCGCTTGCAGGCGCATCCCACACGTCCATGTCGCGCTTACCGAGCCAGGCGCGGATTTCTTCAAGCAGCTTGGCCGCACCTTCCTTTTTGGGATTGGCAACGATTCCGA
Organism: Candidatus Omnitrophota bacterium; assembly: GCA_041585205.1. Taxonomy (GTDB): domain Bacteria; phylum Omnitrophota; class Omnitrophia; order Omnitrophales; family Aquincolibacteriaceae; genus JBFHCO01. The sequence continues at coordinate 8,143 of JBFHCO010000004.1, forward strand.
TTTTCTTTTTCATAAAAGTCCTAATCAATTCTAAAGGGTTCGAATAACCGAATCAAGGGATGATAATCGCCATGGTGACTGCGGTGTTTATGGATGTGCGGAAATCAGCGGGTTTTCGGAGCGCAGTTCGGCGAGAACGCGCGCTGCGATTTTGGCCGGCGAAAGGCCGAAGGCTTCAAACATGGCGTCGCGTGAGCCGTGTTCAATAAAATGGTCCGGCAAGGCCGCGCGCATGACACGGGCCTCGGCAATCTTATTTTTTTCAAACCACTCGAGCACCTTCGAACCGAAACCTCCGGTAAAAACATGCTCTTCGACCGTAAGAAGTAAGCGGGTTTTCTCATGACAATCCTTCAGTAACGCACCGTCGAGCGGTTTGGCAAAACGCATATTGACGACGCGCGCTTCGACGCCTTCTTGTTTTAGTATTTCATGCGCCTCCAGGGCGAGTTCCACCGTACTCCCCAGGGCCAATAGACTGACATCGCGTCCCTCTCGCAATATTTCACCCTGTCCTGTGTTAAATGCCGTTTTCGGAAAATCATCATACATTTTAGGAACGTTGCCGCGCGGATAGCGAACCGCAAAAATATGCGGATATTCAACCGCGAGTTCGAGCATGCGGTCCATTTCGAATTGATCTTTGGGCGCCGCGATCACACTGTCCGGAATGTGCCCGAGATAGCTGATGTCAAAAACACCGTTGTGTGTCGCGCCGTCGGCGCCCACCAAGCCCGCGCGGTCCATGCACAAGATCAGCGGCTGTCTTTGCAGCGCGACGTCATGGATGAGCGAATCCTGGGCGCGCTGCAGAAAGGTGGAGTAAATCGCGCATACCGGCTTCAAACCGCCTTTAGCCATGGCGCCGGCCACGGTCACGGCATGCTGTTCGGCGATGCCGACATCAAAAAAACGTTCTGGATATTTTTTCTGAAAATCGGTCAGGCCCGTGCCCGACGGCATCGCGGCCGTGATTGCCACGACGGCCGGATTTTTTTCTGCCACTTTGAGAAGTGATTTGACAAAGGCTTTCGTGTAGGCAATGCCTTCCCCTTTGGCTTTTTCGGAGGGACTTTTGATTTTCTCACCTGTCAATACATTGAAAGGCGTCACTCCATGCAGTCTTTCCTGATCCTGATCGGCCAGATGACAACCCTTGCCTTTTTGAGTGATCACATGAATCAAACAACAATCCCCGAGTGAGACAACTTTACGAAAGTGTTCGACCAACGCGACAACGTCATGCCCGTCAATCGGACCGAAATAACGAAAACCCAATTCCTCAAACAGAATTCCCGGCACCAATAAATGCTTCATGCTCTCCAAGCCGGCCGTTGCAAAACGCAGCAAACGCGGAAAACGGTTAAGCTGCTTTTCGACTTCGGCGCGAATGCGGTTATAGAGCGGATTGGTGATGACTTTGTTCAGGTATTTGCTCAGCGCGCCCACATTCTTCGCGATCGACATCTCATTGTCATTGAGCACGAGCAGCATGTTTTTCTTAAGATGTCCGGCATGATTCAAGGCCTCGTAGGCAAGGCCCGCTGTCAGAGCCCCGTCCCCCACCACGGCAACGATTTTTTCATTTCTATTTTGCAAATCGCGCGCGATGGCAAGCCCGAGCGCCTGAGAAATGGCGGTGCCGGCATGGCCGACGATGAAATGGTCATGCGGGTTCTCAAACGGAGAAGGGAAACCGCTGATCCCGCCGCCTTTTCTGAGCGTAAGCATGCGGTCTCGGCGTCCCGTGATCATTTTGTGAATGTAAGCTTGATGACCCACATCCCAGCAGATTTTGTCCGTCGGAGAATCGAGCACGTAATGGAGAGCGATATTGATTTCCAAGGCGCCGAGGCTCGCGCCCAAGTGACCGCCGGTTTTTGAAACGACTTCGATCAAATAGCGGCGGTATTCTTCCGCCACCGCGGGTAATTTCTCAAGGGGAATCTTTTTCAGATCCTGCGGTGAATTAATTTTATCGATCCACTGCCACATGCGTCCTCCGCGGTATGCGCTCCAGCAAAAAGTCCGCCAAATAAATTAATTTTTCGCCGCGTTTCCCAAGCGGCTTCACTTCGCGCTTGGACTGAGCGATCAAATCGCGCGATTTTAAACGCAAATCCTTCGCTTTCAAAACCTGAACGTACCCGTCTTGATCGAGCATGTCGTCAATGGCTTGAAAAGCCAGGCCGATCCATTCACCGAAGCGTCGCAACCGTTCCAAATTTTCCGTTTGAGCGTCACCGGCTAAGGCGCCCAAAACAGCGCTCGCTTTAATGAGCTTGCCTGTTTTGTGTACGCTGATGTAATCCAGTGCCGGTAAATCCCGGTCTTCGGGGGGTATCGCCAGATCGGCGACTTGGCCGCCAATCATACCATACGTCCCCGCTGCCGTCGACAGCTCTTCGATCATGCTAAGGGCCCTTGCCGCAGGCTTCACTTGCGCAAGCAGCTGAAAAGCGTAGGTTAATAAGCCATCTCCCGCCAAAATTGCCATCGCTTCCCCGTAACGTTTGTGACAAGTCGGTTTTCCGCGCCGCACATCGTCATTATCCAGAGCCGGCAAATCGTCATGGACAAGGGAATAGCTGTGAATCAGCTCCACCGCGCAGGCCGGCAGCAAAGCTTTCTCGATCGACCCGCCCACCGCTTCGCACGCCGTCAGCGTCAATACCGGCCGGAAACGCTTGCCGCCCGTAAACACGGCATAGGCCATGGCATCATGAATGACAGGCGGGTGCTTTTCTTCAGCCGGCATCACCGTTTTGAGTTTGGCCTCAACGGCATCCAGATATTTTTTAAAATAGTCTTCGTATTTCAAAAGAGCATATCCTCGTCTTCCGCGGGTTCGGCGTCTTCACCATCAAGATCCGGCTTCGCCGCTTTCTTTTTGCGTTTGGCGCCCGGGCGCTCCGCGCCGCCGTCTTCTTCCATTTGGAAGGGCTCCTTCTTGGCGGCCCCATTGAGAATGCGCGTCAGGACTTCGATTTTCTTCTCCGCTTGGATGAGTTTGTCCTGGCAGGCGCGGGACAGCTTGACGCCTTCCTCATAAGTTTTTAAAGCATCCTCGAGTGAAACATCCCCTGCCTCAAGATCCGATACGATTTTTTCCAAACGGTTGAGCGCCTTTTCAAACTGAATTTCTTGTGCCATGATCGTTGTCCTCGCTTTTTTCGATTTTCGTAACCTTGGAATGTAAAACCCCTTTCCATAAGCGGCTGATCAGGGTTTGACCGACGCGGATATGTCGCGCGTCTTTGAGCAGCTTGCCGTCTTCTTCAAAGCTCAGGGAATAACCGCGCTGTAAGATGGCTAACGGGCTTAACGCATGCAGACGGCCGGCTGCCGCTTCAAACGCCTGCCTTTTTTGCGTTGCCAGGGATTTTGAATAATTTTGAAGCTGTCTTAAAAATTCATCGACGCGCTGTGAAAACTGATCGATCAAAAGCCGCGGTTGTCTGAAAGCGTAACTTGATTCAAAAACTTTGAGCTCCTGACGCTTGGAGTCAAACAAGCCGCGGATCGCAAGCCGCATCCGGCCTTGAAACTCTTCCAATCGTGTTTCCAGTTCTTCGCGGTTCTGCACGACGAGTTCCGCCGCGGCGGATGGCGTCGGGGCGCGTAAATCCGCGACCAAATCACAAATCGTCCAGTCGATTTCATGACCGACGGCGGAAATCACGGGGATTTTTGAATCAAAAACGGCGCGTGCCACGCTCTCTTCGTTGAAAGCCCACAAATCTTCAAGACTGCCGCCGCCGCGTCCCACAATTAAAACATCCACCGGATCATGAAGCGTATTCATTTCGCGGATGGCGCGCGCGATTTCATCCGCGGCGCCGTCGCCTTGAACTTTCACCGGATAAATAAGGACTTCGGTCCCGTGAAAGCGGCGGCCGACCACATTCAAAATGTCGCGGATCGCGGCGCCCGTCGGGGAGGTTACGACACCGACCGTTTTCGGAAAACGGGGAATTTCTTTTTTGTGCTCGGCGAGAAACAAACCTTCCTTTTCGAGTTTTTCTTTAAGCTGCAAAAAGGCAAGCTGCAGTTCACCTATTCCCTTCGGCTGAAGCCGTTCGATATAAAGCTGATATTGGCCGCGCGCATCGTAAAGTGATACTTTGCCGAGCGCCAGCACTTTCAAACCGTCTTTGAGATCAAAACGCAGCCCCTGATTGTAGCGGCTGAAAAAAACGCCGCTGATCTGCGACCGCTCGTCTTTAAGCGTGAGATAAATATGCCCTGAGCTATGCCGCTTTAAATTGGAAACTTCCCCTTCGACCCACACGCGCGGAAATTCGCCTTCAAGCAGCGCGCGCACCCGCGCATTCAACTGGCTGACCGTGAGCGCTTTTTTATGCTGATCCGCCGCGAGCGGTGAAACAGATTCAGCGGTGAGCATGCTCGAGCCTTTCATGGACACGTTTGACGTTCAGACATCTGCCGTTTTGCGGATCGATTTCAAAAATCGCGCCTGAAAAACGGGCATCCTGCGTCGCCACTTCCAGTTTCACGGGCAGTTGCGTTAAAAACATTTTGAAAACGTCTTCGATCTCGCGCCCGATCACCGAACGGTAAGGTCCGCACATCCCGAGCTCCGTGATATAGCCGGTGCCTCCGGGTAACACCGCCTCATCGGCGGTTTGCACATGGGTGTGAGTTCCGTATACGGCACTGACCCTGCCGTCCAAAAACCACCCGAGCGCCACTTTTTCAGAAGTGGCCTCGGCGTGCATGTCGACTAAAATCACGGGCGTTTCGCGTCTGAGTTTTTCCACTTCGCGACGTGCCGTTTCAAACGGACAATCCACCGTCTTAAGGAAAACGCGCCCGATCAAATTCAAGACACCGACCTTGATCCCTCTTTGTGTTTCAACAACCACGCTGCCCGATCCCGGAACCGCGGCGGGATAATTGGCCGGTCTTAAAATACGGGGGTTGTCTTTCAAAAGCGAATCAGCGTCTTTCTTTTTGAAAATATGGTCACCCGAGGTCAGGACATCCGCCCCGTAGCTGAACATTTCGCGCACAGTCGTTTCCGTGATGCCGGATCCGCCCGCCATATTTTCCACGTTGATGATGACACAATCCAGGCGCTCGGAACTTTTCAGGCGCGGAATGAACGCCGCGCAGGCTTCGCGCCCCGGTTTCCCGACCACGTCACCTGCCACCAGAACTCGTATTGATTCCATAAATATTCCTTCCCCTTATCAGTCCGTGATAACGCGCCGGATTTTGATGTCGTGACCGGTCATCGGAATCTTGGACACCATCTGCTCGCGAAAGGCGAGACCGACTTTACGAATGCGTTTGGTTTTGGCGAGGAAACGATCGAAATATCCGCCGCCGCGCCCCAGCCGGCCGCCCCGGCGGTCGAAGCCCATGCCCGGCACCACAATAAGATCCAGACGAGAAATCTTGGCCGGCCGTTTGCGCGCGGTGCGCGGTTCCAAGATGCCATAACTGCCCGGTTTCACGTCTTTGGGCCAATGCCGGATCGGGTAAATCTTAATTTTCTTTCTGCGCCGGTCCGCATAGGGAATATAAACATTTTTCTTCTGTGCCAACGATTTGAGAATCAATTCCTGCGTCCGAACTTCGTCTTCCAGCGCCACGTAAACCATGATATGCCGCGCCGCCTTGAAAAAAGGGGCCTTCATCAGCCGCTGAATGATTTTTTCGCTCTTTTTCTTACGCGCAGACCGGCTCAACTTGCGGAGGGACTGACGTAATTGATTTCGCAGCAGAGACTTGCGTTCCAACAGACGGGAGGCCTTCATGGTTATGAAGACATTATTGTATCGGAAAGCCGCCGGTTTGACCACTTAAAAGAGAGTAAAAACTGCCCCCAGCATGAGTTGAACATGCAACCCTCTCCTTAGGACGGAGATGCTCTATCCATTTGAGCTATGGGGGCTCGGGATTGGAAGGGCCTAATATTGAATCAACGAAAAAATATCGTAATTTGCGAGCCGCTCACGGCCTTTGAGGAACTTCAGCTCAACCAGAAACGCCATCTTCACCACTTCCGCTCCCAACTTTTCAGCCAAGTGTGCCGTCGCCTCCGCCGTTCCCCCGGTTGCAAGCAAATCATCAATAATGGCGACTTTCGCGCCCTTTTGAAACGCGTCTTGATGGATCTCTAACGTGGCCTCGCCGTATTCGAGCTCATACGCGACTTGCTCGGTTTTCCAGGGCAGCTTCCCTTTTTTGCGCACAGGGACAAAACCGGCTCCCAACTTATACGCCAGGACGGGGCTGAATATAAAGCCGCGCGATTCGATCCCGATAATATAATCGATATGCTCTTTTCCGAACTCCGCGGCAAAAGCCTCCACGCAGGTATGGAAGGCTTTGGCATCCTGAAGCAGCGGCGTGATATCTTTAAACAAAATTCCTTTTTTGGGAAAGTCAGGTACGTCGCGGATGATTTTGGAAAAATCGGCGGTTTTCATGAAAATCTCCTTCGAGGCATTTGAAAAACTTGATAAAACGGGGTTGACTAGGTCAGGAAATCTTCCAGTTTTTCTTCCTGTGTTGCGAAATGTCCGCGGATTTTTTTAAGCGCGATGGATTCGATCTGACGGACGCGTTCGCGCGTGATGCCGAATTTCTCGGCCACTTCCTCGAGCGTGTGCTGTTCCTCTTTTCCCAAACCGAATCGCAGTTGAATGATTTTACGCTCGCGTTCTTCAAGCTGTTCAAGAAATTGCTGAATCCGCTCGCTTTTCATGTTTTCTTCGATCTCGGAATCGGGCGAATGCGTGGAATCATCGGCCAGTAAATCCACGAGCTCGGCCGTGCCGTCCAAACTGACCGGCGCGTTTAAAGAGCTCGGACGGCCCGCGATATTTTCGATTTCTTGAATCTTTTGCACCGGCAATTCCATGATTTTGGCGATTTCCTTGCGCGTGGGCAAACGGTTGAGTTTCTGCATCAATCCGTCGCGGACACGCCGCCAGCGGGAAATGATGTCATACATGTAAACCGGGATACGGATGGTTTTGCCCTGATTGGATAGCGCGCGCATAATGGCCTGTTTGATCCACCAGGAGGCGTAAGTTGAAAACCGGTAGCCCCGTTTTGGATTGAACTTTTCAACCGCGCGCATGAGACCGATATTGCCTTCTTCAACTAAATCGGAAAAGGCGAGGCCCATATTGCTGTAACGTTTAGCGATGGAAATTACGAGGCGGAGATTCGAGCGAATCATATGCTTGCGGGCGTCCTGCGCGCCGCGGTGTCCGGACTGGATTTTCTCGGCGAGCTCAATTTCTTCTTCCGGCGTCAGGAGGGGGATATTTTCAATCTGCGTGAGATAGATTTTCATCGGCGTCCGGTCGAGCGTGTAATCGAAATTCTCCACACCCTCCGGTTCGCCTTCTTCTTCGTCTTTGTCGCGCCGCTTCTTACGCTGCTCAATCGCCGGTTCGATTTTCGCCAGCTTTTTTTCGATTTTCTCGATTTCCCGGCGCTCTTCTTCCTTGGAAACCGTTTTCAAAACGGGCTGAGCCGGCGGCGCGGTTTTTTTTTGCTTTTTCTTTTTCGCCGCCGCGGATTTGGGTGACTTTTTCGCGCGCCAGGTACTCCGGGAAACCTTGTTGGAACGCCTGCCTGCTTTTTTGGTTTTTTTGCCTTTGGATCGCACGCTGCGCCTCAGACTGCTTCAGGATCAAACCGATTGAGAAAGTTTATTTCTTTTTCGAACGGACCGTCGCCTGCGCTGCGGCAAGACGGGCAATCGGAACGCGGTAAGGCGAACAGCTGACATAATTCATCCCGACCCGATGACAGAATTCGACTGTCAACGGATCGCCTCCGTGCTCACCGCAAATCCCGACCTTGAGGTCCGGTCTTACTTTACGGCCTTTTTCGATCCCAAGTTGAACCAAAACTCCGACCCCTTCTTCATCGAGCGTCTGGAACGGGTCTTTTTCAAAAATCCCCTGATCCAAATAGTCACCCATGAAAGCTCCCGAATCGTCCCGGGAGAAACCAAGGGTCATCTGCGTCAAGTCATTCGTGCCGAAGGAAAAGAACTGGGCGGATTCGGCAATCCGGTCCGCGGTGAGCGCGGCACGCGGAATTTCGATCATCGTTCCGATGAGATAATCCACCTTGGTTTTCTTTTCTTCAAGCACCTGATTGACCGTCTCGATCAATTGACCTTTCAGAATGTCCAATTCCTTTTTCATGCCCACAAGCGGAATCATGATCTCGGGCAGGACCTTAATCCCCTGCTTTTTCACATTGCAGGCCGCTTCCATGATGGCGCGCGACTGCATTTGATAAATCTCGGGGAAGGTAATGCCGAGACGGCATCCGCGATGGCCGAGCATCGGGTTAAATTCGTGCAGTTTTGCGACCTTCTGGCGGATCACGTCGATTGACACATTCATGACCTTCGCCATTTCCTGCTGCGCGTCGGCTTCGTGCGGCAGAAATTCGTGAAGCGGCGGATCGAGCAGGCGCACCGTGACCGGAAGGCCTTTCATCGCTTTAAAAATTCCTTCGAAATCGCCGCGCTGCATCGGCAGCAATTTAGCAAGCGCCTTCTCACGGCCTTCTTTGTCATCGGCCAGAATCATTTCGCGGACCGCGATGATCCGGTCGCCTTCAAAGAACATATGCTCCGTGCGGCAAAGACCGATGCCTTCGGCGCCGAATTTGCGCGCCACCGTGGAATCATGCGGCGTATCGGCGTTGGTGCGGACTTTCAGCTTTCTTTTGTCATCCGCCCATTTCATCAACTTCGCGAAATCGCCGGACATTTCGGGTTCGATCGTGGAGAGTTTGCCCGAATAAACCTGTCCCATGCTGCCATCGAGCGAAATAAATTCGCCTTCTTTTACGGTGACGTTGCCCGAGCGGAATTGCTTGGCGCTGTAATCGATTTTGATATCGCCGGCGCCCGCCACGCAGCATTTGCCCATGCCACGGGCCACGACGGCCGCATGCGACGTCATGCCGCCGCGCGCGGTCAAAATACCCTTCGCCGCGTGCATGCCGCCGATATCTTCCGGCGACGTTTCGATGCGGACCAGAATCACCGATTCACCCTGAGCAGCCAGCGTTTCGGCATCCTCGGCGTTGAACACGACTTTACCCGTCGCAGCGCCCGGCGAAGCCGGCAAACCCTTGGCGATCAAGTTTCTTTTTTGTTTCGGATCGAAGGTGGGGTGCAGCAATTGATCAAGCTGTTTGGGATCAACCCTTAAGATGGCTTGATCCTGAGTGATCAGACCTTCCTTGACGGTTTCCACCGCAATCCGTATCGCCGCATGTGCGGTTCTTTTGCCGTTGCGGGTTTGCAGGATATAAAGCTTGCGCTCCTGAATCGTAAATTCGATATCCTGCATATCTTTGTAATGTTTTTCAAGCTTCGTGCGAAAGGCGCAAAGCTGTTTGTAAATGTCGGGCCAATGCTTGGCCATGTCTTCCAGCGGTTCCGGCGTACGGATACCGGCCACGACGTCTTCCCCTTGCGCGTTGACGAGGAATTCGCCGTAAAATTTATTTTCACCGGTTGAGGGGTTGCGGGTAAAGCAAACGCCCGTGCCGGAAGATTCACCCATGTTACCGAACACCATCGCCTGAATGTTGACGGCCGTTCCCAAAAGACCGCGGATATCATGCAGCTGGCGGTATTTGTTCGCGCGGGGGTTGTTCCAGGATTTGAATACGGCATTGATCGATTTGGCCAGCTGGTCAAACGGATCCTGCGGGAATTCTTCACCCGTTTCGTCCGTGTAGGCCTTTTTATATTGGCGCACGATGTCTTTCAAATCGTTGGCATTGAGATCGGTATCCAATTTCGCGCCGACACTCGCCTTTTTCTTTTCCAAAATATGTTCAAAGGTGTCATGCGGCACGTCCATCACGACATCACCGAACATCTGGATGAAACGCCGGTAGGCATCCCAGGCAAACCGCTCGTTTTCGGTTTTAATTATCAAGCCTTGCACCACTTCGGAATTCAGGCCGAGGTTTAAGACGGTGTCCATCATGCCCGGCATCGAAACCGCGGCGCCGCTTCGGACAGAAACGAGCAACGGATTGTCCCGGTTGCCGAATTCGGCCCCCATCGCCTTTTCCAATTTTTTCATATTATCCCGGACCTGATCTTCCAAACCGGCGGGCCATTGCTGGCCGTTTTTGTAGAACTGGTCGCAGGTGTCGGTTGTGATCGTAAAACCGGCCGGAACGGGTATGCCGATGCTGGTCATTTCGGCCAAATTGGCCCCTTTGCCGCCGAGCAGGGCCTTCATTCCGGCATGACCTTCGGCTTTACCGTTACCGAAAAAATACACAAATTTTGTAGCCTTCTTTTGACTGGATTTGGTTGCTTTCTTTTTAGCAGACGCCATTTTCATTCCCCTGACTCCTTTCAAAGTCTTTTTGTAAGTTATTTCTGAAACAAGAGTTATGATTGCACTTGATTTGTTTCCTGGAGGCTCTGAAGCAGGCCTTGCCGCGGAAAGGGCGCTATTGTATCACTCTTCGTCAATTCGGGAAAGCACTGAAAGATCGGCCAGTCTGGAAGCGTACAAATTGTAAATTTGCTTCATCAAGGCCTGCCGGTTTGAACGGATGGAGGCGTCTTCGACATTGACCATCACGCGGTCAAAGAAATTATGCAGCGGTCCGTGAAACACCTCTCCCAAGCGGCGCGTGGCGATTTCATAATCCCGTTTAACCAAGGCTTGTGTGATCTCCCCCGAACGATTTTTCAATAATTGGAACAATTCTTTTTCAAGCGGCTCTTGAAACAACTCTTCCTTGATCGACCCGATCTCCGTGCGGGCACCTTTTAAAATATTGGCGGTGCGTTCAATCACCTTGGCGGCCTTGAGAAAGGTGGCGCGGTCCTGCTCATACATTTTTTCAAGCACTTCAAAACGCTTGTAGACATCCGCCAAGTCATCAAAGGAAGCCTTAAAAACCGCTTCCAGAATTTCATGCGCGCGCGTTCCCGGTTTGATTTTCAACTCAAAGACCATCCGCTCTTCAAGAAAACCGATGAGGCGGTTGAGAACGTCTGATTTCGGAACGGTTAACGTCGATCCGTAAAGCCCAAGGCCGGCTTCGATCGCTTCACGCAACGAAAAATGAAAACCGTAAGCACGGATGAGTTTGACAAAAACGCCGCCTGCGCGGCGCAGCGCGAAAGGATCCTGACTGCCGGTCGGCTCCATCCCGATGCCGAAAGCCCCCGCCAGCAAATCCAACCGGTCTCCCAATCCCAGCAGAGCGCCGAGCGGCGTCATCTCTTTTTTTAATTGCTGATGGGATTCCGCGAGATTTTTCGGGAGATATTGCGTTCCGATCGCGCGGGCCACATCCTCTTTTTCGCCCGCTTCGATCGCGTATTCGCGTCCGACAATACCCTGCAAATCCGGAAATTCATAAACCAGATGCGTGACAAGATCGATTTTAGAAAGATGCGCGCTGCGTTTCAAATCGTCCTTGAGATCATCCCGCCCCACAAGCCGCGCCAGCGTCACGCATACTTTTTCAAGCCGCTCGGTTTTTTGCTTCATGGAACCGAGTTTTTTTAGATAGGTGATCTGTTCAAGCTGCGGATACTTGTCTTCAAGCGCTTGATTCGTATCCGCATCAAAGAAATAACGCGCGTCACGCAAACGTGCCTCAAGAACGTTTTCATAATCACGCTTGATTTTCGCAAGTCCGCCGCGCCGGCCGTTCAACACCGCGACAAAGCGGCTCGCAAGCCGACCTTTCGCATCATAGCAGGCAAATATTTTCTGATTCTTTTTCATGCAGCTGGCGAGTACTTCGGAAGGTAAATCCAGGTAAGTTCCGGAAAACCGCCCCTCCATGAGATACGGTTCTTCCACCAGCTGTGCGGTCATATGCACCAGTTCTTCGTCAAATTCTTTTTGATGAAAACGGCCGTCGAGCGCCTTACGAATGATCCGCTCCCGCTCTTCAAGCCGCAATATTACATGCGCCTTTTTGAGCGCCTTCCCGTATTGAGACCAGTCCGCGCGTTCAATTGAAAACGGTTTCGGATAAAGAAAACGGTGTCCCCTGCTTTTACGCCCCGATTTCACGTCTCCCAATTGGACGGGCAAGACGTTCCGATCCAGCAGCACGACCAGCCAGCGCACCGGGCGCGGGAACCGGAAACCGGATGCCTCCCAGCGCATCCACTTCACAAATGCGAGGTCACCGATGATTTCAGAAAGCAGCGTTGAAATGATTTTTGAAACCGCTTTGCCCTTTTCCTCTTTGCGCAGGGCGACAAATTTACCTTTGGGCGTTTCCTTGGTTTGAACATCCGCTTTGGAAGCCTTTTTGCTTTTAAGAAACCCTTCGAGTACCTGCGTCGGATTCCCCTGCGCATCGAAGGCTTTGTCATAAGCCGGTCCTGAAATTTCAATCACTTGATCGCGCTGTTTGGCGGCAAGCCCTTCAATAAAAAGCGCGATGCGCCGCGGCGTTGCTTCAACATGGATCGCGCCATGATCAAGCCGATGCGTTAGCAGCTTACTTTTGGCCACACGCGCCAGATCGGCATAGAGAATGTCGAGCGCGTCCAGAGGTAACTCTTCGGTTCCGATTTCGATTAAAAGATTCGGCATAATGTTTATTTGGATTTCTGCTTCAGCAGCGGAAAACCCTGCGCCGCCCGGCTTTCGCGATAGGCCTCCGCGCACGCGCGCGCCAAAGCGCGCACCCTGGCAATGTAGCGCGGACGCTCATTCACGCTGATCGCGCCGCGCGCATCCAGCAGATTAAAGATGTGCGAAGTTTTCAGACAGCAATCATACGCAGGCAGCACCAGCTTTTCCTCAAGCAGCTTTTGCGCCTGTTTTTCATAATCTTCGAAATGGCGCTGATACATTTTGGAATCGGAGACTTCAAAATTGAATTTCGAAAATTCCCGCTCCCCTTGCAAATGCACGTCGCCGTAGGTTTCTTTTTGGCCCCAACGAATATCAAACAAGGAGTCCTTTTGCTGCAGAAACATCGCGATCCGCTCCAGGCCGTAAGTGATTTCGCAAGATACGACTTCCAAATCAATCCCGCCGCATTGCTGAAAGTAAGTGAACTGCGTGATTTCCTGACTGTCGAGCCATACTTCCCAGCCGAGCCCCCATGCGCCGAGCGTCGGCGATTCCCAGTCGTCTTCGACAAAACGGATATCATGCGATTTTAAATCGATGCCGACCGCTTTTAAACTTTGCAGGTAAAGCTCCTGGGAATCTTCAGGAGCCGGTTTCAAAATAACTTGGTACTGATAATAATGCTGGGTGCGATGCGGGTTTTCGCCGTAACGCCCGTCGGTCGGGCGACGCGAGGGCTCTACATAAGCCGCCTTCCAGGGTTCGGGTCCCAAGGCGCGCAAAAAGGTATGCGGTGAAAAAGTGCCGGCACCGACCTCCAGATCATAAGGCTGCATGATGAGACAACCTTGCTGGCCCCAGAAGACGTTTAGTTTTTGTATTAACTCTTGGAAGCTTAAGGGCTTAGGCATAAAGTGCGGGCATTGTATCAAAAAAGCAGTCCCTGAATCAACTTAAGCAAAAAGCCCCGCCGGAAGCCCGGCAGGGCCTTTTGTGTCGATCCTCGATTTTGTTCCCTGTGGTTTACAGAGAAATTTGCTGCTTGATTTTCTGCAGCTTGGCTCCGCCGATGCCGTGTACCAGAGCCAAATCGTCCACTTGCTTGAACGGACCATGTTCATCGCGATAAGCGATGATCCGTTCCGCAAGGGCCGGCCCGATACCGCGCACCGTCTGCAGCTCCTCAGAACCCGCCTTGTTCACGTTGACGAGTTGAGCGCTGTCCACTTGCAGCTGGAGTTCAGATTTCGGGGCGGCATGCAGCCGGTCGGGGGCCATGAAGGACCCGCTGGTAAAAAGCACGCCAACGGCCAACGCGACTCCGAGGACTTTGCCGAGATGTAGATTCAGGACCATGTCGGTCACCTCCTTCTGATGAGAAGTGACGGGAAGCGTAGCATAAATATGATTATTTGTCAATATATATTTGATAATATAATATATACCTAATATGCTCATTTTGCATATTTATCTTGACCCTGCTCCTGATTTCCATAAAATGGCGGGCATGCTTAAGAATTTAGGTCAGCGCATCCGTAAAATCCGCAAGGAAAAGGGCATTACCCTCGTCGATATCGCCAAGCGCACGGGCGTGGCCCAGGCGACGCTTTCCCGCATTGAAACCGGCACCATGATGGGCACGGTCGACAGCCATGAAAAAATCGCCGAGGCGCTCGGGATCGGCCTCGCGGAGCTCTATAGCGGCGTCGATAAGCGCTATGAGCAAATCAGCCACCTCGCCAAAGACGCTGAACGCAAGGTCACGAAACAGTCCAAAGACTACCGGATCGAATTACTGACGCAGGAAAGCTCCCGTAAAAAGATCACCCCCCTGCTTGTGACGCTGCAAGGCGGCGGCCACGGCCAGCGCGAACAATCCGAACGCGGGGTTGAGAAGTTTATTTTTGTTTTGGACGGCGACGTGAAATGCGTGGTCGATAAAGAAGAATTCGCTTTAAAAGCGAATGAAACGCTTTATTTTGACGCCTCTCTGCCCCATCAGATCCTGAACGAAAAATCCAAAACCGCCCGGCTGCTCATCGCGGTTTCCCCTTCCAAAATCTAAGTTTTCAGGCCGTTTCTTTTTTAATCCAATTGAGATAAGCGCGGTTTCCTTTAAGGATGGGAATTTCAATGATTTCGGGCACCGCATAGGAGTGGGATCTGCGGATCACCTTTTCCAATTTTGAAAACAAGGTTGCGCGCGTTTTGATAAACAGCATCACTTCGCGGGCGCGCTCTTTTTTATCTTTCCACCAATAGTGAGATTCGACCGGGGCTGAAATGTTAACGCAGGCAGCCAGCCGTTTTTCAAGCAGCATACGGCTGAGACGTTTTGCTTCTCGGAGGGATGAAACCGTCGTTAAAACAAGCCGGTAGGACAAGGGTATTGATCAGACTTTTTTCTTTTCGGCAAGCGTCGCGCGATAATTGTTTTGCGCGTCCCCCAAGGTAATGTGACCTTCGCGCGCGAGCCAACCCATGCTCATCAAAATCAATTCTTTCGGATTGCCCGTGCCTTTGACAAGCTGATCCACGGTCGCGCTACCGTTCTTATCGAGATAATGCCAAATATCGCCCGCGGCTATACCGATTTCTGTGATCATAATTTTATGTTTGGTGAATTATTTTTTGTTGCAATTAAGAACAATTTGGAAATTTCAAGCGCAAGTGCACATAAACTATAACAGATGACCGTTCCGCTGTCCAGTTATTATGCGTGCGCGAGATAGGGTTTGAGGAATTGGCCGGTGTAAGATGCGGGCGCGGCGGCAATCTCTTCGGGTGTCCCGGCCGCCACCACACGGCCTCCCCCGTCTCCGCCTTCGGGGCCGAGATCAATGACGTAATCGGCCGTTTTGACGACATCCAAATGATGCTCAATCACAAGGATCGTATTCCCCTGATCCCTGAGGCGCATGAGGGCCTTCAGGAGATTCTCGATATCCGCGAAATGCAGCCCTGTGGTCGGTTCATCCAAAAGATAAAGTGTTTTGCCCGTCGCCTTTTTGCTGAGTTCATACGCCAGCTTGATCCGCTGCGCCTCGCCGCCGGAAAGCGTCGTGGAAGGCTGACCCAATTTGACGTATCCGAGCCCGATCGTCTGAAGCAGTTCCAATCGCTCGCGTATCACCGCAATTTCAGAAAAGAATTCAAGCGCTTCATCGACCGACAGATCGAGCACCTCGGCAATATTTTTGCCGCGGTACTGCACTTCGAGCGTGGCCGCGTTGTAACGCCGTCCGCGGCAGGCCTCACACATCACATACAGGTCCGGCATGAAACTCATTTGCAGTTTTTCAAATCCTTCGCCGCGGCAGGTCTCGCAGCGCCCGCCTTTTAAATTAAAACTGAAACGCGACTGCGAATAATTGCGTACTTTCGATTCATGCAGTGCGCCGAACAGTTTGCGCACCGGCCCGAACAGATCCGTGTAAGTCGCCGGATTCGAGCGCGGCGTGCGGCCGATCGGCGATTGATCAATTTCGATCACCTTGTCGATTTGATCGGCGCCGGAAAGCGATTTGAATTTTCCGACGCGATAATTGGTTTTCCAAATCCGGTTATGCAGCTCCTTATAGAGAATGTCATGCACGAGCGTGCTCTTGCCCGAACCCGAGACCCCCGTCACGCACACAAAAAGCCCGAGCGGAATGCGCACGTTGATTTTTTTCAAGTTATGCTCCTCGCAGCCTTTCAATTCAAGCGCGGCGCGGCCGCCTTTGCGCCGGCTCGGTACGGCGATTTTGAGCCGGCCCGTCAAATACTGCGCGGTCAGGGATTCTTTCGAATTTTTAAGCACCTCTTTCACGGGCCCTTCGGTCACGATGCGGCCCCCGTGCCGGCCCGCGCCGGGCCCCAAATCGATCAAGTAGTCGGCGCGCTTCATGGTTTCTTCGTCATGCTCGACGACAAGCACGGTGTTTTTCAGATCCCTCAGACGCTCGAGCGCCGCGAGCAGTTTGTCATTGTCACGCGGATGCAGGCCGATGCTCGGTTCATCCAGAACATAGAGGACCCCCGTCAGTCCGACGCCGATTTGCGCGGCGAGCCGGATGCGCTGCAGCTCCCCGCCGGCCAAGGTCGCCACGCTGCGGTCGAGCGTCAGATACGCGAGCCCGACATTCATGAGAAATTTCAAGCGTGTCCTGATTTCCTTCAGAATCGGTTCCGTGACGGCGGCAAGTTTCGGTCCGAAAGCAAGCCGGTCAAAAAAAGGCGCCGCGGCTTCCACCGGCTGCTCGGTCATTTCCACGATGCTTTTGCCGGCAATGCGCACATTCAGGCTTTCGCGTTTCAGGCGTTTACCCTTGCATTCCCCGCACACATCTTCGCGCAGAAACTTCCGCACCTTACGGCGGATATCTTCCGAAGACGTTTCATGAAAGAGTCTTTCCAGCTCTTCGATCAAACCGGAATGCTCGGTGTCGCCCCAGAAAAAGGCCTCGCGCGCCTCCTCGGGCCAGGCCTGATACGGCCGGTTCCATTCAAAATCATATTTTTTCGTCAGGTCGTACAGCAAATCCTCGATGAAATATTTATTGAAGGAAAAAAAGATTTCTTCGTTCAGGGCGCTCATCAATGGTTTCTTTGCATCACGGATGACGCCGCCCGAGACCACACTGGAAAGCTTGCCGAGACCTTTGCAGCGCCCGCAGGCGCCGTACGGACTGTTGAATGAAAACATGTTGGGCGTTAAATCAGGGAAACTGATCTGGCATTTCGGGCAGCTGCGCCGCGTGGAATAAAAACGGGACGCGGCGGAGGCCTTGCCGGGCAGGCCGACTGCGATCATCCCTCCGGAAAGATCTGAGGCCGCAACAAGCGAGGTTGCAAGCGCCGTCTTTTTCCCGGCGGCGGGCTTTAAATGATCGATCAGAATTTCAATGTCATGGCGCTGGGTTTTACGGAGTTTGAGCGTCGGTTCGAGGCGTTTCATCTTGCCGTCGATACGCGCCTGCGAAAATCCCTTTTTGAGAACATCCTGAAATAATTTCTGAAATTCACCTTTCCGTCCGCGCACGATCGGCGCAAACAGCTGTATTTCCCTGTCCGCATATTCACTCAAAATATCCTCGCCGATCTCCTGCAAGCTCTGCGCGGCGAGTTTGGCGCCGCATTCCGGACATGACGGCTCGCCCGCTTTCGCGAAAAGCAGCCGCAGATAATCGTAGAGTTCCGTGATGGTGGCCACGGTCGAGCGCGGGTTATGCGTCACCGAACGCTGTTCGATCGCGATGCTCGGCGACAGCCCCGCGATGTAATCCACATCCGGTTTTTTCAGTTTTTCAAGGAACTGGCGGGCGTAGGAAGAAAGGCTTTCGATGTAGCGGCGCTGGCCCTCGGCATAGATCGTGTCGAAGGCAAGCGACGATTTCCCGGAACCGGACAGACCCGTGATCACCACCAGCTGATTGCGCGGAATGCGCACGTTGATATTTTTTAAATTGTGTTCGCGCGCTCCCCGTATTTCGATTGCGGGATTTTGGCTCATGAACCGATTTGAATGGTTGAAAAGATTTTTCTTAAAGTCGCCATGGCCGAAAAAATCGCCAAGGCGCTCGTTTTGGGATTTTCTTCGGAGGGAAGATTCAGAGTCAAGGTGCGGATTTTCCCGAAAGGTCCGTCCACGATCACTTCATGCTGATTGTGATGATACGCGCGCGAGGTCCAAATCTCGACATAGGTTTTTTTGGCGCCGATACCGGCCAAGCTCAAGACCGCCGCCACATTGATATTTTGCGGGAAAGCCGTCACAGCCTGATGCGCCGTGCCGCGGAACAGGCACACGGCCTTGCTGCTTTTAAGAACGGGAAATTTTTTTTTCAGAAAATAAGGCGCTTGCTTCAAGCTGGCCGGGGGCTTGCGTGTGACAAGACAAACGCGCCGGATCCCTCTTTCGCGCGCGGCAAGCAGTCCGTCAATCCCGGTCACGGCGCCGGACGGAATCCAGACTTTACCCTGCCCCTTCTTGACATAACGCAGCCAGCCGTCCCGCATCAACAACCCGCCGACGCTCATCACGAGCACCTGTTTATTCTGCTTCAAGGCATCGGCCGCGATTCGGGCCGAGGCCGCGGCCGAGGCGGCTTCAATGATTAAATCGGAACCCCGAATCAATTTTTTCAATGGCGCGACGGCGACGCGTCCTGAAATTTCTTTTTTGACGCGGGCCGCTTTCTCCGGATGAATGTCACAGACATAACGCAGGGCGGCCACACGGCGGTATTCGCGGTCGAGCACGCGCGCAAGCGCCGAACCGATTGCCCCGCATCCGATAATACCGACTCTGATTTTCTTCATGAGGAGAAACGCCGCAGGAAATGGAAACGACGGATTATTTTATGATATCGTTTTTTGCGTTCAAGCGGATGATGGTCGGTTTATGCTTTTTGATTTCCTCATCCGTCAGGACGGCAAAGGTCATGATAATTAATTGGTCGCCGGGCTTTCCATGAAGGGCCGCTCCCCCGTTTAAACAGACTTCTTTGGATCCGCGTTTACCGGCCATGGCATAACTTTCAAGCCGTGAGCCGTTCGCCAAATTGGCGATCAGCACTTTTTCACCGGGTACGATATTGGCGGCATCCAGCAGATCCTGATCGATCGTGATACTGCCGACATATTCCACCACGGCTTCCGTGACAACGGCATCATGAATTTTACTGAGCAAAACTTGGCGATACATAAGGGTCCTCGTAGGTTAGTTTGATTTGGAGTTAATGATTATAACATTATCGATTAATCTTGTCTTGCCGACGTAACAGGCCGCGGCCGCGACCATCCGCGGCTGCGCGCGCTTCAGGGATTTCAAGGTTTCGGGGTCGACGATTTCAAGGTAATCCACGCGATCAACGGCCTTGCGCAGGTGCCTTAACGCCTCGCGGCGCAGGCGTTTGATGTCCCGGCCGCCCGCCCGGATCTTCCTTCTGAGCCAAAAAAGCTCCCGCGATAAGGCGACAGCCCGCTTGCGGTCTTCCTTGGAAAGGTAAGCATTACGCGAACTGATCGCCAGCCCGTCCCGCTCTCTGACCGTGGGAATCAGCCTCAGCTCGGCGTCGAAATATAAATCCTCGATCAATTGCGCGATGATCCGCGCCTGCTGATAATCCTTCTGGCCGAAATAAACCCGATGCGGACGCGCGACGTTAAAAAGTTTTGCCACAATCGTGCGCACACCCTGAAAATGCCCCGGGCGGTGCCGGCCGCAAAGATAACGCGTCAAATCGCGTTTGGGATCCGGTTTCTGCCAAATACCAGAATGTTTGAAACCTTCCGGATACATCACCTTGGCCGTGGGATAAAAAAGGAAATGAACTCCGGCCTTTCTCAGCAGGCGGCAGTCTTTTTGAAAGGGCCGCGGGTAGCGTTTAAAATCCTCCTTCGGACCGAATTGCGTGGGGTTGACAAAAATACTGACCGCGACCACGTCATTTTCTTTCTTGGCGGCGCGCACGAGCGCCATATGCCCCGCGTGCAGCGCGCCCATCGTGGGGACGAAGCCGATGCGTTTACCCTGCCTTCTCAGCCGGTCCATTTTCAGCGTGAAGGCGTCAGGCCGCCGGATGATTTGCATGCAATCGCTCCAAAAGTTCCGACACCGTCTGGCCGACCGCCGGATGGCGCAAACCCGGATTCAAATCCGCGAGCGGTTTCAACACAAAAATCCGTTCATGCAGCCGCGGATGCGGGACGGTGAGATGGCCGGCTTGAATGATTTCATCGCCGTAAAAAAGCAGGTCTAAATCGATCGTGCGCGGATTATTTTTGCCCGTACGAATGCGCCCCAACTGCGCTTCGACGGACAAGAGCAGCGCCATGAGATCGTCCGCGGGCAGCGCGGTTTCCGCTTCCCAGACGGCATTCAGAAATTTACCCTGCGGCGGACCGCCCACGGGTTCCGTTTCATAAAAGGGCGACTCCCGCAAGAGTTTCACGGCGCCCGTAAGGCCGAGCAGGGTCCGCGCCTTGCGGATATGGCCGCTGCGATCACCTAGATTAGAACCGACTCCGATATAAATCAGCATAAGCGGAAGGGCGAAGCGGGATTACTTCGCGTGAAGGTGCTTGTGGCTTTTCTCAATGCGTTTGAGCGCCTCTTCCAGGCGCGCGTCCGGCACGGTTAAAGAAATGCGGAAATAACCTTCGCCGTACGTTCCGAACCCATTGCCCGGTGTGACGACCATATGCATTTCTTCCAAAAATTTCAGGCACAATTCGGACGAGGTGTAGCCCGGCGGCACCGGAATCCAGCAGTAAAAGGTCGCGCGCGGCGGATCAACCTTCCAGCCGAGTCTGTTCAGCCCGCCGATCAAAAGATCCCGTCTTTTCTGATAAATCGCGACATGTTCGGCAAGCGCGGCCTCGCCCGCCTCCAGCGCCTTTTTGCCGGCCAGCTGAATCGCCTGAAAAATACCCGAATCAATATTCGATTTGACCTTGGCGAGCAGCGCGAGCGCTTGCGCGTTGCCGGCCGCAAAACCCATGCGCCAGCCCGTCATGTGAAAGGTTTTGGAAAGCGAATGAAATTCGACCGTCACTTCTTTCGCGCCGTCAAATTCCAAAATGCTCGGCGCCTTGTAACCGTCAAAACTGATTTCAGAATACGCCGCGTCATGCGCAATGATCAATTCATGTTGATGTGCGAATTCAATCGCGCTTTTGAAAAAATCCGCGTTCGCCACGGCGGAAGTCGGATTGTTCGGATAATTGAGGAAGAGCAGTCTGGCCTTGTCCAGCACATCCGCGGGGATGGAAGCGAGTTCCGGCAGAAAACCGTTCGGTTCCAGAAGCGGCATGCGGTAAACCTCGCCGCCCGCAAACCACGTGCCCGAGCGGTACGGCGGATAACACGGATCCGGCACCAGCGCCACGTCCCCGGGATTCAGGACGGCCAGCGGAAAATGGGCAATACCTTCTTTCGAGCCGATCAAAGGCAGAATCTCTTTGTCGGGATCCAGCTTCACGCCGAAACGCTTCCGGAACCAGGACTCCATGGTCTGGCGCACTTCGGGCATGCCGGCATCGAGCGCGTAACGGTGATTCTTAGGGTCTTTGGCTGCCTCAGCCAATGCTTCAATAATGAAGGACGGGGTCGGCAGATCGGGGTCGCCGACGCCTAAGTCGATGACATCTTTGCCTTTCGCGACGAGCTCACGCTTCTTCTTGTCGATTTCGGCAAAAAGATACGGCGGCAGCTTTTTAAGCCGCTCGGCGGGTTCTATGGAGATGGTCTTCTTAGATGACATAAGTGCGGGATTATAACAGAGTTAGGAAGCTTTGTTAAGGGGCTATGGCTGAATGAGTGAGTGCTTGGCGCGCTGTTACAAAACCGTGTTACGCAGGAAATGCCCCACCGCGAAAGCCACGGATGCGGCCGCGCCGCCGACGGCGAGTGTTTCCAGGCCGGAAACGAACCAACTCTGATGGACATACCGGCTTTTGACGGCGCCCACCGCAAAAAAGGCAATACCGGTCATCAGGACGCTTGTCATGAACGGATCGAAAAACACCGTTCCCGTCATCCATTGATAAAAGAAAGGCGCGAGCGGAATGCTGCCGACTAAAATGAAGGCGGCGAAAGTGGACAAAGCCGCTTTCCACGGCGACGCATGCTCAGGCGCATAACCAAATTCTTCGGTCAGCATGACATTCACCCAGCGATCAGGGTCGGAGGTGATGACTTTCACCACCTTCTCAAGCGTCTCGCCCTGAAAACCCTTGCGCGCAAAAATCTGGCGCACCTCTTCGCGTTCACCTTCGGGAACTTTGCGAATATGCTCTTCTTCGGTCCGTTTGGCCTTCTCGCGCAGCTGTTCTTCGGCGCGCGTCCCCAAAAAATTACTGACCGCCATGCTTAATCCGTCCGCCGCGAGATTGGCCACTCCGAGAATAATGACAATATTCATGGAAAGACCGGCGCCGGCCACACCCGAAACCACAGCGAAGGTTGTGATGGCGCCGTCGACGGCGCCGTAAATGAAATCTTTGAGATAGCTGTGCCGGAACCCCTCCGCGAGACGCTCTTCGATCGCCCGAGGGGTATGCAGGATTTTCAGCTTCCGCAATTCCTCATCGCTCATGCGCGCTCCCCCGCTTAATGCGACATGGATACAACGGAGACATCCTGAACGCTGCCGTCCGCGGCGGTCATGCGGACCAGTTCATAAATATCCGGCCGCGGCTCGCCTTCCACACTTAAAGTCCCGATGGCGCCTTTTTCGATTCTGAAAATCGCGTGATCAACCAGTGTGTAATCGCCCGGAACCTCCAGGTCGAATTCAACCACCGTGGCGCCTCCGGCCGGCACGATCGTCGACTGCACGCTGCGCGCGGGCGCGCTCACGAGATCCGCCTCGCGGTACACGCTGTCAAATATTTCTCCGATCACATGAAAGGAAGAAATCAGATTGGGGCCGATGTTGCCGAAATAGATGCGCACCCTTTCGCCGGTTTTGGCCTTGAGCGCGCCGGGCCCCATCAGGGCGCCTTTCCTTCCGTTAAAGACGACATAGCGCGGGTGTTCATCCAGCCCCTGTTTGTGCGAAAATTCCAAAACACCTTCTTCGCTTTCGGGTTTGATATAAAATTCACTTTGCATCACATAAAATTCGCGGTCCACCGCGGGCAGCCCGCCCTCCGGTTCGACCAGGATCATCCCGTACATGCCGTTGGCGATATGATCCATCACGGGCGGCGCGGCGCAGTGATACACAAAAAGCCCCGGATGCAGCAGCTTGAAACGCACAAGCCGTGTCTCACCGGGCGTCACCGTCGTCACCGGCGCTCCGCCTCCCGGTCCGGTCACGGCATGCAAATCGATATTGTGCGGCATGCCGGAAGCGTCGGTATTGGTCATATAAATTTCGAGCACATCCCCCACGCGCGCGCGGATAAAAGGACCGGGCGTTTGCCCATTAAAAGTCCAGAAGTTATATTGCCGCTCCTGATCGATCGGCATGACCCGCGTGTTGTTTTCAAGATGAATCTTCAGAATCGCCGGCGTGTCGCGCTCAATCGGCGGCGGCACTTCCGGGGCAAAGGTGGCGGGGGCTTCCAGCACGGGCATTTTCTCCGCCGCGGCAAGAGGTGATGAGAAAATAAAAATGATGAACGCTGCGGCATAAACAAGCTTCATAATTTTTTCCTTTCCAGGATGGCTCCGGTTGGCTTTCGATCTCCACTTAAAAATAGTATATGCTATTTATGGAAAGATAGTGATAAAAAAGGGAGGTGCGGAATGTACTTTCCGGTTTTGTGTTATTTTCTGGGAGGCTATCTCCTGCTCGCGTCGCTTTGGCTGCTTGTGACGCCGGACGGATACCGCAATCTGGCGCGGCGCTGGATCCCCGAAAAAAGGCCGGCCTGGTTTCTTGTGACCGGCGCGATCTGGACTTTGCTGGTGGTTTGGACATGGTGGAAAGCGTTCGAGGCTCCAACCGCGCCGGCTTTGATTGTGGCAGCGGTGCTTTCGCTGTCGATGATTAAAATCGCCGCCCTTTTTTTCAATTACGCGGGCTTCCGGATCTTTGCGGGCGAATTTCTCGATTGTCCGAACGGGATTTTGCGGACTTTGGCGGGCATCTATCTGGCCATGGCCGGATTATTGATCGCGCTCGGAATCGCTTGGGGCTGAACCCCGGATTCCGCTGCGCTTTCCTTGGATTGAATCAGCGCGGGGGCGTTATTTTTGGTCTTCCCGGTGCCGGATCTGTTCGCGCATGACCTGATGCTGCTCCTGCTCCAGGCTGCGTGAGGAATCATACGCAGCCGGCGCACGGATGGGTTGCACCGTCCAGGCGTCCCCTTCAAATAAAGTGCCGGGCTCAAGCGGTGCCACATCCTGTTCGCCGGGAATAAAGGCCACAAGGACATCATACGCGCCGCTTCCCAAACGCAACGCCGTTTGCGCGGATCCGTCGATGATCCCGGCAAAATGACGGAGCACGGGCGCACCCTCTTTTTCGTAATGGTATTGTTTCACGGTGATGGGGATTTCAAGCGGCGAGCTGATCATATTGACGAATCCCCGTTTGAAATTCCGTCCCATATTGCCAAAGTAAGTGCCTTCGCCTTCGGTGGCTGCGGCAGCGGCGTTTGCCGTTCCCGATAACGTTAAAAGGGCCAGGCTTAAAATCAATCCGGACATAAAGACTTTTTTCATAGATTCCCCCTCTTGATCTGAAAGTTCTCTCCCCTATATATCGGCCTAACTTTGAAAAGATGCATACCTGCCCTAAATGGTATCAGGAAATTCCGCAACTGACATCCCTTTCTTCACGCGGCGGAAACGGGGCAAAAAAAAGAGCGCCCACGCTGAGGCGTGAGCGCTCGAAATGCTTCGGAATTTTTATGACTCGGCTTGCTTCATTAATTGCACAAGCTCAAAAGCGGACAAGCCGTCGCCGTTCAGCGCAATGCGATTCCGCACTCCGCTGATTTTAAGCTGATACTCCGTGGCACCGTCCCGCGAACGGACATTCAGCCTCGAGTGGCTTTCCCGGTCCGGACCGTTGCGGCGGATCATTCTGACTTTGCCGTCGGTGTCATACCGGATGCGGCTGCAGGATTCAAGCTCAGCCTGATCATCATATTCACACAACCTGTCCACGGTGAGATTGCCGCGCCGGTTTCTGACTTGAAGCACGGCGTCGGTTCCGTCCGCTTCGGTGAGCGTCACTTGCGCGGCACGCAGAACACCCCCGGTTTCAACTGTTCGGACGTCCTGAATAACCGCACCCGCCAAATCCGGACTCCCGTAAAAAGTTTCAAGCGCCGTCACGACCGAAGCCGGCGTTGACGGAGCCGGTGCGGGCGGCACGGGTGCCGGCACGGAAGGCACCCTTTGAATCACCTGCACTCCGGCGTGTTTGGTATTGAAGGTAATCACCGCCGGCGTAACCGTGACCGTATCCAGCAAAATCGGCCCCGGAAGCTGCGTCTGGACGGGATAACTCTTGATAACCGGATCGCCCGAGATCAAATCAATCACAACACCTTCGTCGTTGTGATTCGTGGGGCGGATCACGGGCGGCTGATGCACGTTAAAAACCGTCACCAAACCGTTATCAAAAAACCGGTAAGCCCGATCACCTTGCTTATCCGCATAAGCCGCGCCGAAATATTGTCCGACGATCAGATCTTTCTGAATATCATAGACGAAGGTTCCGTAAAATCCGACATACCGGTCGGCGTCCGTGCGGGTGTAAAAGGCAAGCCGCCCTGTCGGGTTGACATCCAGATGCTGAATGATCGAAGCATACTGGCTCCCCGAATAGGTCCGGAGGCCGATGCGCTTTTTCACTTGGGTCGTCAAGTTCTCCAAATAGATCAAATCGACGCCGTTCAAACGCACAATCTCAAAAGCGAAATTCGGGTTGGAAGGCGCCAACACGCGGGAAGCAGACGTTGGGGTAATCACCCGGAAAACCGTGGGCGTCACTTCCAAATAGATGATCTTGCCGTTTGAGAAAGTCACTTCGGCGATGGTTCCGCTGACGAATTCCGCTTTATTGACAACGCCTTCACGGAAAATCGTATACGGCAAGGCACGCGCTCTTGTTTGGGTGATATCACGCGCCCAAACCGCGTAAAAACCGGTCGTGCCGTCAATCACGGCGAAATTGCCGTCGGGACTGATGGCCCGGACGTCGTTGCCCCGGCCGTACGTACCGAGATATTGCTGCTGCAGCTGCCCCGTCGCCACAAGATAAATATGCGCAAGCGGATTGCTGCGCTGCACATTGCCCGTCGTCCACACGACCGCGTCCATTTGCGGCGTGAAATGAATTTTATCGAGCGGAATCGTGAAATTCGTGTCCACGC
Source organism: Candidatus Omnitrophota bacterium (assembly GCA_041585205.1). GTDB lineage: Bacteria > Omnitrophota > Omnitrophia > Omnitrophales > Aquincolibacteriaceae > JBFHCO01. The sequence continues at coordinate 34,560 of JBFHCO010000004.1, forward strand.
TGCCTCCGCCCAAGCCCGTTTGGCTCAAGCGCGGCGGAAACACATTCAGATTCAATACATTCCCACGACGTCGCGGGGAATACGTAAAACATTGAAAACCGCAGGAGGCGAAATCCCCTTCCTGCGTGTTGAAAAAAACCAGTCCCTTTTCAAAGTGATAAGGCGTCGTCGGATTCGGGCCGGCAATCACTTCACCGTAAACCGGGCCGAGTGATGCCCCGTTCGGATCGACTCCGTTCACCAATGTGTTGTTCGGGATGTTGTAAATCAAAACCAATCCCTTCTTTTCCATATCGGGTCCGGTCACATTGACCAACGCATAGTTTCCGGCCGGGTCCACATCCAATGCCTTCGCCGTTTGACCGGCTTCCAGCGCGGTGATGAAATGCTGCGCGCCCGTCGATTTATTTTCGACATACACTTCCTTAACGCCGTTGTTATCGGCTTCAAAGAAACGGAAAGTGGAATTGCTCGGTGCGTCGCCGCGATCCGTCTGATCGGCCGGATTCACGGGATCATGGCTGAGCGGTTGGATGGTCGGAGTGACCGTGGGTTCTGAAAGTGTTGCGGGTTCGGATAAAAAATCGGTGGAACTGTTTTGCGGCGCATTCAGCTGGGAATTCAAAACCACATCCCCTTCTTGATTCGTCGGCACGGTAGGTCCGGTGGAGAGCGCAACCTGCTGTGACGCGATTTGATGAGCGAATGCCGGTGAAACACATTCTGCCGTTAAAAACAAAAAAAGAGTCAACGCGGCAACGGCTTTGCACGCATTCACTCTGTGGCTTTTGCTGGCTTGTATCCTGTTCATACGATGTCCTCTTTCTGCCAGGATGCTTTGCCAGAATGCTTGCCAGTATTTCTGTCCCCAACTTAACGACTGAAAACAAAACACTTTTTAAAAGTCGTAAAGTTAAAGAACTTTAATCTATGTTTAAGGGTTCGTCAAGCCCTAAATTGCAAAAAAAAGGGCTTTGATTTGCCCTGTCAGCGGATTTTGGTGATTGCTAGCGGATGCTAGAATGTGCTGAAAGGAGAGGTCACCGAGGACTTCATCCGCGCCGCGCGGCGCGAATTGGCGGCGGAATATTACGTGTAACCCCGAACGGAACACCCGCACTTTTGTGCGGGTGCGGCTTAGGCAAGAACTTGAAGTTCTTTTCTTAGCCGACGTCGACGCGCTGGAGCGTCACGCTCCTTGACGCGTCGCATTTGACGCATTGGCGGCAAATGCAAGTTTCCGCCGAAAAATCAGGGGACAGGCAGTCGGTGCATGCCTGGCACCTTCTATTTTGTGCTCCAAGTTGTTGAGCCGGTTGATTTGTGTTTGCCGAGATCATGAATTTAACCTAGAATATTTGTTGGAGCATTTTGCAATCAATCAAGGAGATCCCCATGTCCCCCGAAAATAAAAAAAATGCAAATCAATGTCCGGTCATGCACGGCACCCAAAAACAAGCCGCGGGTAAAGGCACCTCAAACAAAGATTGGTGGCCGAATCAGCTGAATCTTAAAATCCTGCATCAGAATTCCGAACTCTCGGACCCGATGGGTAAGGATTTTGATTACGCCGAGGAATTTAAAAAACTGGATCTCGCGGCCGTGAAAAAAGATCTCTTTAAGCTGATGACGGATTCCCAGGATTGGTGGCCGGCCGATTACGGCCATTACGGTCCCCTTTTCATCCGCATGGCTTGGCACGCTGCGGGAACTTACCGCATCGGGGACGGACGCGGCGGCGCGGGTTCGGGAACGCAGCGCTTTGCGCCCGAGAACAGTTGGCCGGACAATGCCAATCTCGATAAAGCCAGAAGGCTGCTTTGGCCCATCAAGAAAAAATACGGTAATAAAATTTCATGGGCCGATCTCCTGATCCTTGCGGGCAATTGTGCGCTGGAATCGATGGGTTTTAAAACGTTCGGTTTCGGCGGCGGACGTGAGGATGTCTGGGAACCCGAAGAAGATGTTTACTGGGGTTCTGAAACCGAGTGGCTCGGCGACAAGCGTTACAGCGGGGACCGCGAGCTTGAGAATCCCCTCGCCGCCGTTCAAATGGGTCTCATTTATGTGAACCCTGAAGGTCCGAACGGCAATCCCGATCCCGTCGCTTTAGGCAAAGACATCCGCGAGACCTTCAAACGCATGGCGATGAATGATGAAGAAACCGTGGCCTTGACCGCAGGCGGTCACACCTTCGGAAAATGTCACGGCGCCGGCGACGCCGCTTTAGTCGGCCGCGAACCCGAAGGCGCCAAAATCGAAGAACAAGGCTTGGGGTGGAAAAGCGGTTTCAAAAGCGGTAAAGGGTCGGATGCCATCACGAGCGGCATCGAAGGCGCCTGGACCGCCAACCCCATCAAGTGGGATAACGGATATTTTGATAACTTGTTCGGCTACGAATGGGAGTTGACCAAAAGCCCGGCCGGAGCCAATCAATGGAAACCCAAGGGCAGTGCCGGATCCAAAGATGTGCCGGATGCCGGAGACCCTTCCAAACGGCATGCCCCGATGATGACCACCGCGGACATGGCCATGCGCATGGATCCCATTTACGAACCCATCGCGCGGCGTTTTCATAAAAACCCGGCACAGTTTGCCGACGCCTTTGCCCGCGCCTGGTTTAAGCTCACTCACCGTTATATGGGTCCCCGCGCCCGTTATATTGGCAAAGAAGTTCCCAAAGAAGAACTGATTTGGCAGGATCCCGTGCCGGCGCCTGAGAAAAAACAAATCGACGCCAAAGATATCGCTTCGCTTAAAAAGAAGATTCTTAAAGCGGGGCTTTCGATTTCAGAACTCGTCTCAACCGCCTGGGCTTCG
>JBFHCO010000005.1:0-37181 GCA_041585205.1 Candidatus Omnitrophota bacterium
ACCCTTTCCGGCGCGAAGGTATCGAAATCCAAAGGTAACATTGTCGATCCGGCGCAACTCGTTCAGAAGTACGGTGTGGATACCTTGCGCTATTTTCTGCTGAATGAAGTCACGCTGGGTTTTGACGGAGCCTTTTCCGAGGATTTGTTGAGGGAGCGTTACGTCACGGATCTGGCCAATGATTTGGGAAATTTATGGTTTCGCTTTGCTTCCATGCTGGGCAAGTATTTTGACGGTAAAGTACCCGAAATTGATCTTCAGAAAAAGGATTTGATCACCCATCCCATGAAAACGGACCCCGCGCAAACTTGGGCCGATGTCCAGGGCTTCATGCTTCAATATGACCCCCGGCGTGCGCTTGAGAAAATATGGCAGCTTATCAAGGAAGGGAATTTATTTGTGGAACAGCAAAAGCCCTGGGTGATTGCCAAGGATCCGTCCAAGGCGGATGAATTGAAAGCCACGCTCGTCCATTTGGGAGAACGCTTAGCGCAAATCGGATGTCTCCTCCAACCCTTTTTACCGGAAACATCGCACGCTATTTTAAAGCGTTTAAACTTGCCTTCAAAAATCACTCTTTCGGATCCCGCGGAATTGCGGAAGCGCCGTTTGCGAGCTCAAACTGCCATTGAGCGCGGGGATGCTTTATTTCCCAAATTAGAAGAGGTCGCTTGATGCGTTTTGTCGATACGCATGTCCATTTTCATTTTCCGGATTATGATTCCGATCGGAATGAAGTGATTGACCAGGCGCGTGAGGCGGGCGTGGAGGAGTTCATCAATGTGGGTACAGACGTTGAGAGCTCGGAGGATTCACTCGATTTGGCGCAATCCTATGATTATATTTACGCCTCCGCGGGTATTCATCCCCATGATGCCAAGAAAGCCGATGATCAGGCGTTCAAAAAACTTGAGGTTCTGCTGCAAAATGAGCGCATGGTCGCGATCGGCGAAGTCGGTCTGGATTTTTACCGCGATCTTTCTCCGCGCGACGTGCAAATAAAAGTCTTAAAACAATTTTTGGATGTTCAGAGAAAAATTCGAAAGCCGCTTATTTTGCACTGCCGGGACGCTTATGAGGAGATGATTACTTTGCTGAAGGCCGAGGCTAAACCCCCGGTTCAAGGCGTCATGCACTGTTTTTCATCGGATCGAAACACGCTGAAGAAATTTGTGGATTTAGGACTCTATATCTCGTTTGCCGGACCATTAACCTACAAAAAGAATGAATCGCTTCGCGATGCCTGTAAAGTATGCCCTTTGGACCGCCTGTTGCTTGAAACGGATGCGCCCTTTTTGCCGCCGCAGACGATGCGTGGCAAGCGGAACGAGTCGCGTTTCATCATAGAGACGGCTGAAGTTGCCGCGGGACTGCATGGTTTGTCTCTGGCTGATTTAGGTGAACGAACGACGCAAAACGCCAAAGCATTGTTTCGATTATGATAAAAGATATTCTCGAATTTATCCGTAAAGAGAAATTCTACTTCATCCTTTTTCTCGCCGTAACCATGCTGTATTCGACGCTGTTATTTGTCTCAAACCGTTCCGCCGAAACAGAAAAACCATCCGAAGCCATTCTGGCCTTTCAAGAAGCCGAGCAAAAAGTCATCGAGAAGTTGTCCAAGCCGGACACGATTGAGGATTATCTCAAAGAGAAACCTAAGCTTCCGTTTTGGTTCAATTTATTTACGATGATCATGATAGCCGCCTTCGGGGTGGGGCTTATGATTGATTTCAGAATTTTTTTTCACCCAACTTGGAGGCGGTCATTTTCCGTGGATCAGGAAGAAAGCCGCGTCGAATGGAAAGTTTCCATGTTATTCAAGGTCTTGGTGCTTTGGATGACCTTCGCAATCGCCACAAGCCTTCTCTTCGGACTTCTGCAGCACTGGTTTTTTAAGAATTTATCCACCAATTTTTATGTGCTGTTTCAGACCACATTGCTTGATATTTGTATCGTGATTTTGGTTTTTTATATGGTGCGTAAACAAGCGGGAGGCTGGAGTGATTTAGGTGTCAGAAAACCGGTGTCCGGATTCATCAAGGAAATCGGCGTCGGATTCGGAGGGTATTTGGCGATTGTCCCTGCATTTTTCATGGTATTGGTCGGTCTCATTCTGATAGCGTCATTGATGAAATACGAACCTCCTCCGCATCCGTTGGTCGGAGTATTTTTGGAAGAAGAGAAAAAGGCACCGTTTCTGGTAGTTTACTCAATTCTGCTCGCAAGCTTCTTGGGCCCTTTCTTTGAAGAGTTGTTTTTTCGTGGTTTTTGTTATCCCATCTTCAAGAAAAGATGGGGCATGGGCTGGGGGATGGTGCTTTCGGCATTTTTCTTTGCTTTGATTCATCACAGCGGATTCGCGTTTTGGCCGATTTTTGTGCTGGGGATCGGTTTGGCGTATCTTTACGAGAAACGGAAATCACTGGTCGCCCCGATCGCATTGCACATTATCCATAATTCGTTTTTCATCGCGTATTTTTTCATTGCAAAGCAATTTGTTTTATCGCAAGGAGCCGGTTAAATGCTCGGCATCGTTATCGCCGTCGCAATTTTTCTTCTGACCGTGACGGTTCATGAAGTCAGTCATGGCCTGGTTGCCTATTATTTTGGAGATCCCACCGCCAAACAGGAAGGCAGGTTAACGCTCAACCCTCTCAAACATATTGATCCCTTCTGGACGGTGATTTTGCCCGGTCTTTTGTTTTTTTCCACGGGCGGACGTTTCGCTATCGGGATGGCCAAACCCGTGCCGGTTGATTTCGCGAGGCTGCACCATCCTAAAAAGGATATGATATGGGTCGCCTTGGCCGGTCCCGCGGCCAACATTGTTTTTGCATTAGTCTTAACCATTGCGCTGCGGCTCACGGAGCAACAGCTGATCTTATATGCCATCTACTTCAACTTAGGGTTAGCGGTATTCAACATGATTCCCATTCCGCCTTTGGACGGTTCGCGCGTAATGGCGGGATTATTGCCCGGAAAACTGGCTCTTTATTATTTGAGGGCCGAGCCTTATGGTTTCGTGATAATCTTAGTGCTTTACTTTACAGGTATTTTGGTTTCTTGGATTCTTCCCGGCGTGAATTTTTTTTGCCGCGTGATGGATATCCCTCAACTGCGTTTCGGATAAGGAGCGATCAAGATAAGCCATGGATATTTCTCCCTTCGTATTTCGTTCGGATACTTTAAAACTGTTAGATCAGCGGAAACTGCCAAATAAAGTGACGTGGATCCGGTGCCGCGATGCTAAAAAAGTTTATTGGTCGATTCAGCATATGGTGGTACGCGGTGCACCGGCGATTGGTGTTGCGGGTGGTTATGGATTGTATTTAGGTGTGCGCTCTTATCAGGGCGACCGTAAAGCTTTTTTGCGCAGGTTGGAAGAACAAGCCAAGTATTTGAAATCAGCTCGCCCCACCGGCGTTAATTTACGCAACGTGATCGATGAAATTGTCGCACGCGTCAAAGCCGTAAGACATGGGACCGTAAAGGATTTGAAGGCCCGCTTATTGCATGAGGCAAAGCGATTTCACAAGGAAGATATAGAACTGTGCCGCTCCATCGGCAGGCATGGTTCGCGGCTTTTTCGAAGCGGGGATCACGTGTTGACGCATTGCAATGCCGGCGGACTCGCCACGACGGGGTATGGAACCGCTTTGGGTGTCTTATACGCATGCAAAGAGCGGGGTAAGAAATTGACGGTATACGCCGATGAAACACGTCCCTTACTGCAGGGTGCCCGATTGACAGCGTGGGAGCTTGTCCGGATGGGATTAAAGTGCCGTTTGCTTTGTGACAATGCCGCCGCGAGTTTGATGCAGGCCGGCACGATCGACGGCATCGTGGTCGGAGCGGACCGAATTGCATCCAACGGAGATACGGCCAATAAGATCGGCACCTATAATCTAGCGTTGCTGGCCAAGGCGCATGGGATTCCTTTTTATATTGCGGCGCCCAGTACGACTTTTGATTTCAGTATCCGTTCGGGCAAGCAAATTCCCATCGAAAACCGCCACGCAACAGAAGTGACGATGGGCATGGGGCGCCAAATCGCCCCCAAAGGTGTGGGCGTGATCAATCCGGCATTTGACGTCACGCCTCATAGTTTAATTTCCGCTTTTATCACGGAAAAGGGTGTGCTGAGAAGGCCTTTTCAGAAATCCTTCAGTACGCTGAGGAAAAAATGAAACTGAATGAATTTCAGCTGATTGAGAAAATAAGAAAAAAAATTCCGAGGCGTTTGCAAGGCGACATCGGCATCGGCGACGATGCGGCGGTTTTTGACGGTCATTCCGGGAAATGGCTGTTGACCGCTGACATCATCACAGACCGTATCGATTTTCATTACGCCAAAACCAAACCGGAAGATGTGGGCAGGAAGGCCTTGGCGATTAACTTAAGCGACATCGCCGCGATGGGAGGAGTTCCCGTGGCGTGCGTTGTTTCCTTGGGCCTTCCCCGCATGGTTTCCAGCCGCTGGGTTGAGCGGTTTTATGCGGGGCTGAGCGCATTGGCATCACGTTACGATACTTTATGCGTGGGGGGCGATATTTCCGCTTCCCGAGTTTTGTTTATTTCCGTCGCATTGCTGGGAAAAGTCCGGCGCGGACAAATCATCAAGCGGGCGGGGTGCCGCATTGGTGATGTGATCGGCGTGACGGGCCGTCTGGGCGGATCGATTCGCGGAAGGCATGTTTCGTTTCAACCGCGCGTGCGTGAAGCTCAATTTCTTACCGGCCGTTTCCGACCCACGGCAATGATCGATCTATCCGACGGATTATTTCAAGATCTGGGGCATTTGTTGAACCGTTCGTATGTGAGCGCAGAAATTGATCTGAGCCGGATACCGATATCAAAAACGGCGCGAATTATGTCCAAAAATGATCGAAAATCGGCGCTGCGGCACGCACTGACGGACGGCGAGGATTTTGAATTGCTGTTCACTATTTCAAGCCGGCGGCAAGCGGCATTATCCCGCGCATGGAAGAAAAAATTTCCGGATGTGCCGCTCACGTGGCTCGGGAAAATTAGAAAAGGAAAACCGCAAGTGCGATGGATGGATCAGGGGAAGCCCATCCGGCTGCGCTGGAAGCGGAAGGGGTATGCGCATTTTTAGACCATGAATTATCCTTTTGAGCATGTCAGCAGGTCTGTTGATGAAACGATGCATTTTGCGAAAAAATGGGCCGGCACCATACAGCCCGGTACCGTGATATCGCTGGAAGGCGATTTAGGGAGCGGAAAAACGACATTCATTAAAGGGCTTGCGATGGGTCTGGGTCTTCAAAAATCCGATGAAGTCAAAAGTCCCACTTTTGTGCTGCTGCATATTTATCCTACCAAGGTTCCGTTATATCATTTTGATCTCTACCGGCTGGAATCCAAACAAGAGCTGGAAGCCATCGATTTTGAAGAGTTTATAACGGATTCGAAGGCCATTTCATGCGTGGAATGGGGCGAAAAGGCCGCTGCTCTGTATCCACCGCACGTATATCGTGTTACACTTTCCATTGTGGATGATCATTCGCGAAAGATACGACTATCCGAGACATGAAAATTGTTCAAATTTTACTAAAGCTACCGTATTTTTGAAAGGAGCATTCGATGAAGACCGCCATTCTAAAAACATGCTTTCTTGTTCTTACCGCGTCTCTCTTAATGGGACTGACCCAGAATTTTTTGGAAAGAAAAGAGGTCGCGATAGGAAAGCCGGTACCCGATTTTGAGCTGAAGGACGCGGCGGGAGAAATATATCGCTTATCCGATCTCCGGGGTCAGCATGTGATGATTCATTTCTGGTCCGCGACTTGCCCTTTTGTCGTCCGTTATGAGGACCGTCTCCGGGATATTACGCACGATTATAAGGATCAAAATGTGCTCGTCTTGGGAATCGATTCAAACGTTAACGAAACCCCGGATCAAATTGAGAAGGTTTCCCGTGAGAGGAATTTAAGTTATCCGGTACTGCTTGATCCGGACAGCCGCATTGCGGATGTTTTCGGAGCCATCACAACACCGCATGTGTTTATCGTGGACGGGGAAGGAATTCTGGTTTACGAGGGATCGATCGATGACCAGGGCTGGGCCGAGGAGAATCCAGTCACAACAAATTATGCGAGAGAGGTTTTAAACGCGCTGGTCAAGGGAAGCGAGGTTCCTTACACGGAAACGAGCAGTTTTGGGTGCACAGTCAAACGCGCGTTATAAAATATCAACATGGATACCGCCCATCAGGATTTCGAAATCGAATTTTTTGAAAATATCATCAAGCGGACTCCCAATTATATTCACGCTCTGATTCCGCTGGCTGAAAATTACACACGTAAAGGATTTTACGAAAAGGGTCTTCAAATCGACAGACGTTTAGCCAAATTATGTCCCGAAGATCCCATTATCCACTATAATTTGGCGTGCAGTCTCGCGCTCATGGGTCATAAAGAGAAGGCCTTAAAGGCCTTGAGGAAGTCAATCCGGCTCGGTTACCGAGACTTTGAGCATATGAAAACCGATAAAGATTTAAAAATCCTCCACCAGGATTCCGCGTTTCAAGCTCTCATGAAACCTGTTCGAAAATCAAAAAAGGCGTCTTAGCAGAAAGGAAGCGGTTGCTATGGCTCAATTAAACCCGGACGAATTGGCGAAGAAAAAATGCGTGCCTTGCGAGGGCGGTGTTCCCGCGTTTGATCGGTCTCAGGCAGAAACTTATTTGCAAACATTGCCTTCATGGAAACTCAGCGGGGATTCAAAATCCATCCGGGCGGAGTACGTCATGAAAAACTTCATGGCGGCCGTGGATCTCATCCAGAGCATTGCCGGGGTAGCGGAGGCTGAGGACCATCATCCCGATCTTCATTTAACGGGTTACCGCAAGCTTGCCGTGGATTTAAGCACGCATGCCATCGGCGGTTTATCCGAAAATGATTTTATTTTAGCCGCGAAGATTGAAAAACTGCCCAAACAATTGAAAACCGCGTAACCGTCCATTCATGGTTTTTTTATTTTACGCTCAAACATGAAGCATCACCGTCTTCTCCTCAGCATCATCGCGGGCGCTGTGCTCGGCGTTCTCTTCGGGACATTTTTTCCCGAACAGGCCGTCCGTTCGGGTTTTTTGGGCGAATTGTTTTTGAATGCACTAAAGATGATGGTCCTTCCGCTGATCATAGCTTCCCTCGTGGTGGGTGTTACGAATCTCGGGGATGTGCGTCACTTGGGATCGTTGGGCATCCGGACCGTTTTTTATTATTTGGTCACGACTGCCATTGCGGTGATCATCGGCATCATCCTCGTTTTGTGGATTCAGCCGGGTCAAGGATTCGGTGTTTTTGCCGGTGATTTACCGGAACAAATTCGCTCGAAAGAGCAATTTTCTTATAAAGACGTTCTGATGGGATTGATCCATCCGAATTTAATCCAGGCTGCGAGTGAATTTCAAATTCTGCCGCTGATTGTCATCTCCATTATTTTCGGCATTGCCTTGACCATGGTCGGGCCGCGGGCGCGAGTCGTGGTCGAGTTTTTCAGCATTTCAAATGAAGCGATCATGAAAATCATCCACGGCATCATGTATTTTACACCCGTGGGAATTTTCGGGTTAATCGCGCACCGCCTCGGTGTGACGGGGGGTGGTGACGCGTTTGTCGAATTAATCACACAACTTGCAAAATATTGCGGAACGGTCATCTTGGGCCTCATTCTCCATGGCGTTTTTGTCCTGCCCTTGTTGCTGTGGATCTTTTCCCGGCGGAATCCGTTTATTTACTTTATGAATTTAGCGAAAGCCCTTCTTACGGCATTGGCCACGGCATCTTCCTCGGCGACGCTCCCTCTGACCATGGAATGTACGGTTGATGAGGCTAAAGTATCGAACCGGACAGCCAGTGTCGTCCTGCCTTTGGGAGCGACGGTCAATATGGACGGAACGGCTCTTTATGAAGCGGTTGCCGCTATCTTTATCGCGCAATGTTACGGGATCGCGATGGGGTTCGGAGAGCAGCTGACTATTTTTTTAACGGCCACTTTGGCCGCGATCGGTGCCGCGGGTATCCCGGAGGCCGGTTTGGTGACAATGGTTTTGGTGTTGCAATCGGTGGGGCTGCCCATCGAGGGTATTGGATTGATTTTGGCGGTGGATTGGTTTCTCGATCGTTGCCGGACGACCGTGAATGTCTGGGGTGATGCGGTCGGAGCCGCCATCATTGACCGTTTCGAGGCGAGCGGTGAAAATTCATAATTATAAGATCCGCGTTAAAACGCAGGGTTTTTGTGATATTCATGATTTGACACAGGATGCGCGCAAACGGCTTGCGCAAAGCGGGGTTAAAGAGGGGCAGGCCCATTTTTTTGTGGTCGGATCCACCGCCGGTTTGACAACCGTCGAATACGAACCCGGATTAATCCAGGATTTAAAGGAGTTATTCGAGCGGTTGGTGCCTCAAAAGAATTATTATCATCACGAGGAAACCTGGCATGACGGAAACGGTTTTTCGCATGTGCGCGCCTCACTTTTAAAACCTTCCTTATCGGTGCCTGTTGTCGGAGGTTTGCTTACGCTCGGCACTTGGCAACAAGTCATTCTGGTGGACTTCGACAATCGGCCTCGAAACCGGGAAATTGTCCTTCAAATCGCGGGCGAGGCTTCCTGATGCCCTGGATAAAATACTCCTTTTGGTTTATTGAAGTTTCCGCCCTGATTCTCTTTGTGATCGGTTTGAGGCGTTCATGGAAATACAGCGGATTTCGCGCCCTCGAATTTGCCACGATTTTTATTTACGGCGTCCTACTGGAAGAATTGGATATGCGCATCTTCAAGAGTTACCATTACGGGCCTGATTTTTTCTTGGTGGCATGGCATGTTCCGTTATCGATTGCGTGGTTGTGGGCAGTCATTTTGGCCAGCTCCATGGCCCTTTCAGACCGTACCGGAATACCGGAACCACTTAGGCCCTTTTTAGATGCTTTATTGGCTGTTTGGCTGGATCTATCGATCGATGCTATTGCAATCCGGGTCGGTTATTGGAGCTGGGTGATTCCGCTCGAGGAAGGGTGGTTCGGCGTTCCGGCCGGAAATCTTTATGCGTGGATGTGGGTGGCCTTTTCATTTTCTTTATGTGTTAGAGTAATACGCTTGTTTTGCAAAAAAAATACGAAATGGGCCTGGGGATATTTGGCCGTGCCTTTCTTTTCTTACGCTCTGTTATTCATTTCGATGAGTAGCGTCGGTTGGATGGGTACTCTCTTGGGTTTCCAAACTCAAAATGAACGGTTGTATGTTTTTGCGGGTCAATTTCTCATCTTTTTCATTATCGTCGTTTGCGGGTGGGCAAAACGGCGAGGGGATCAAATCCGGTTGGACCCATTTTGGATTTGGGCACGCATGTTTATTCACATTTATTTCATCATCGCTTTCTTCTTTTTTGGAATTTATCAAAATTCGCCTATTTTGGGCTGGATCGCGTTTCTTGTTTTAGTCGGTGAACTGGCCTTTCACCGGTTAGGTCATGTGATAGGGAAACGGGTGACACCGCCTTTAGTGTGCTTATTCATTTGTTTAATTTTACCCAAAATCGGCTGGGCGATCGGAGACTCCCGAAATCCCGAGGATTGGTTTGATCGGGCCCAGGTTGATTTGGAAATTGCGGAGACGACTTTTGAAGATACGTCTTACTATCATCAGGTTTGTTTTTTGGCGCATCAGGCGGTTGAAAAAAAATTAAAAGGGTTATTGTGGTCTTACGGGCAGTCGCCGGAACGCATTCATGGAACCGAAGACCTTTATAAGCGGCTTGTGAGGTTCAAGCCGGACATCGCCGTCAATCGAGCAGATTTAAGGAAATTGGACAGCATCTATGTTCCGAGCCGTTACCCGCAACCGGGTTATGCTTTTGAACGCGCGGACGCGCAAACGTGTCTTGATATCGCCCGCCCAATTTTTGAAACCGAATCCGTGTATGCTTTTTCCGGCACAAATGCATAAAATACATTCATGAAAAAACCCATTCTTATCTTTGACGGAGGCTGCAATTTTTGCAGAAGATGGATTGCCAGGTGGCAGCAGGCCACCGGAGATCAAGTGGAGTTTGCGCCTTATCAGGAAATTGGGTCACAGTATCCGGACATTTCAACCGCTGAGTTTCAAACTTCAGTGCAGTTGGTCGACCGCGACGAGAAACGCTACCGGGGAGCGGAAGCGGTATTCCGAACGTTGGGTTACGCACGAGGCAAGGCTTGGCTGTTATGGTCTTATCGGCATATTCCCGGCGTGCGGTTTATCACAGAATGGTTTTATCGCTTGGTGGCCGCCCATCGCGTGTTTTTTTCATCAGTTACGCGATTTTTTTGGGGAAATCATCTCGAAATCCCTTCATATCATTTTTCGGATTGGCTTTTCTTGCGCGTATTGGCCGGCATTTATTTGATCGCCTTTGTTTCATTGGGCATTCAAATCAAGGGACTTGTCGGATCCGCGGGCATCCTGCCGGTCGCCAATTTTCTTGAAGCCGTTCAAAATCAAACGGGCATGGAGCGCTTTTGGAATTTCCCTACACTCGCATGGTTGAACGGAAGTGACGGTTTTCTGTTATTTTTGTCTTTCGGAGGAGCGGCTCTCTCCGCGCTGGCCTTGATCGGATTTGCGCCCGTACTCCTATTCTTTTTACAATGGCTGTTTTATCTGTCACTTTTTTATGCCGGTCAGGATTTTTTGAGCTTTCAATGGGACATTCTTTTGCTGGAAACAGGATTTCTTGCGATTTTTTTATCCTCATTTCATCTTTTGCCTAAACCTCCGACCCAGCTGAAGGCATCGGGCGCAACTCGCTGGCTGGCAAAATGGTTATTGTTTCGCTTGATGTTCAGCTCGGGTATTGTCAAATTATTGAGCGGTGACGCCGCTTGGAGGTCGCTCAAAGCGTTAAATTATCATTACGAGACGCAACCGTTACCGACCTGGCCGGCATGGTATGCGCATCAGTTGCCGCATTGGTTTCAAAAAATATCAACGGTGGCTATGTTCACAGTGGAATTACTCGTTCCTTTCCTAATATTCGCCCCGAGAAGGCTGCGACTTTTTTCATGCGGCCTTTTGATCGGTTTCCAACTTTTAATCATGGCGACGGGTAATTATTGTTTTTTTAATCTATTAACCGTCGCCCTATGCATTCTTTTAATCGATGACGGTACCTGGCCCGACGGAATCAAGAATTTTTTCAGCGGAAAAACGGTCGATAAAGTATCCTCACGCACATCTTGCGCATGGCCGCGGTGGGTGACCGCACCGTTATTTTTCTTGATATTGATGCTTTCATCCATGCAATTTTTCCGAACTTTGCATTTACCAATGACCTGGCCGGAACCCCTCGTCATCATGCGCCGCTGGGTGACACCCCTTCGCATCGTCAATCCTTACGGACTCTTTGCCGTGATGACGACAGCGCGTCCCGAAATTGTCATCGAAGGTTCCGACGACGGAGTGAATTGGAAGCCTTATGAATTTTATTGGAAGCCGGGAGATCCCTACCGGGTGCCCGCCTTTGTAGCGCCTCATCAGCCGCGTTTGGATTGGCAAATGTGGTTTGCGGCCTTGAGCCATTTTCAACGGAATCCATGGTTTACTAATTTCATGTTTCGGCTCATGCAAGGGGAGCCGAACGTGCTACGACTTTTGAAAACAAATCCTTTTCCCGGCGAACCCCCTCAGCAGCTGCGAGCCAAGCTGTACGTATACAGTTTCTCATCGCTTACGTCAAAAAAAGCAACCGGCGCTTGGTGGGAGCGTTCGGAAAAAGGATACTATTTACCCACTTTTAAACGGAGAGGCAATCAAGTTGTTCTGACGAATTAGCGTCAGCATCATAATGATTGCGATTGCAATGCGTTGTTATAGGAAACGGTAACTATGCTGGGAGGCTGTTTGACTTTTCATTATCAAGTTGAAAATGAAAAAAGCTTATGCTAGCATAACTCCTCTCGTTACAGAGTGTTAAGGACGGCTTATGACACAACAAAATCTAGTTCAAGAACCGGGTACTCATATGAATCAGCAAAATGATTTTCAACAACATTCCAAATCGCGTTCATCTATGGCGGGCACCAAATTCACCATTTTTCTCGTATTTATCTTTTCTGTAGCGGCATTAGTGGGCGCGGGCGTGCTTTTCCAGACGCTCAATGTGGAAAAAAGAGAACGCGCGTCATTGGAAGCGTCGCGGCTTCAATTACGGGATCAGGTTAAGACGCTGCAAGAACAAAATGAACAATTCCGCGAAGAGGCTGAAAGGATGGGCGTTCAGCTGAAGGCCTATGCGGATGAACAAGCGACTTGGAAAGATCAAATTAAAGAAAGCCGGGCTGAGATCGAGGCCTTAGAAAAGCAACTCGAAGACGCAAAGCAGCAATTGCAGCAATTTAGCGTTCCCCTTACCGGAACGGGTGACGCGGCCGTTGCGGCTGCGAGCAAGACGGCGGTTGCCGCGGCTGCGCCGGGCGCCAAAGTTGTCACCGTGAACCGGAATTTTAGCTTTGTGGTTTTAAATCTGGGCGCGCAAGATGAAGTAAAAGCGGGAGACACATTCAATGTTCGACGCGGAGAGACTTCAATCGGTCAAGTTCAAATTGAAAAAGTTTATGACCGGTTTTCGGCCGCCACGATTCTGAAGGAATCCGATAAGCAGTCCATTCAAGAAGGGGATTCCGTCCTTCGCGCCTAATGCGTTGTAACGGTTTGTCTGTTACGACTCTTTCAACCGCCTGCGTTTCAAACTTCTTATCCTCATGAAATCTATTTCTGTACAGGGTCCATGGCGTTTCCGCGGATCATTTATCCCTCCTGGCGACAAATCCATTTCGCATCGGGCCGTGATGTTCGGTGCTTTGAGCGATGGGCTAAGTTCCTATTCTCATCTTCTTGAGTCGGATGACGTCATGCGAACCGTCCAAGCCTTCCGTTCGATGGGCATTTCAATCGATTTACAGGAAGGAAGCGGCAAAATTTCGATCCGAGGCAAGGGGCTTCAGGGGCTCATCAAGCCGAAACAGGATATCTATCTCGGCAATTCAGGGACAAGTATACGTCTTTTACTGGGCATTTTGGCAGGCCAGCGCTTTGAAACGGTGCTCACCGGGGACGCGTCACTGTCTAACCGTCCCATGAAGCGCGTCACGCAGCCCCTAAAAAAGATGGGTGCGCAGATCAAGGGGCGCGATGACGGAAATTACGCTCCTTTAACAATCCGCGGTGGGCGGTTGCGCGGCATTCATTTTGAGAACAAAATTGCCAGTGCACAGGTAAAGTCAGCCATCCTTTTAGCGGGGCTTTATGCCGAGGGTCAGACCAGAGTCCAAGAGTCCATTCCGTCCCGAGACCACACGGAGAGATTTTTGATGTCCTCCGGCGCTAAGCTGCGAAGAGAAGACGCGGCGTGGGTGATGGAGCAAACCGATCGTTTGAAGCCGTTTGGCGGTACCATCCCCGGCGATATTTCGTCAGCGGCATTTTTTATCGCCGGAGCGGCCATGACGCCCGGATCCGAGCTGACGGTTGAGAATCTCGGATTGAATCCTACGCGGACGGGGTTGCTCGATGTATTGAAACGCATGGGTGCAACCCTCGAAATTGATCAAACAACCGCTGAGCCGGAGCCTGTGGGTAAGGTGCATATCCAAGGGGCTTTGCTAAAGGGGGTGCGCATCGAGCGCCGGGAAATCCCTTCGTTGGTCGATGAGTTGCCGATTCTCATGACGGTAATGTCCCTTGCGCAAGGAGAAAGTCTGATTTCAGGCGCCGAGGAGCTGCGCGTCAAAGAAACAGACCGTATTCATTCCATGGTAACCAATCTCACTAATCTCGGGGCTCAAATCCAAGAATTGCCGGATGGATGCGTGATCCGCGGTGTAGAGGCATTGCGGCCCGGGAAAATTAAAAGTTACGATGATCACCGCACTGCCATGAGTCTGGCGGTTGCGGCCGCAGCCATCCGGGGCACCGTGGAAATCGATGATTGTTCGAATATCGCGACATCCTTCCCGGATTTTTTTAAAGTGTTGGAATCGATCAAGGAGAAAGTCCACACATGAAAATATTGCGTATGATTCTCATCAGTCTTTTTTTCCTGTCGGCGCTCGCGCTCCTTTGTTTTTTCGCTTACCGGACGCAAATTCAAAAAACCTCAATCCTCTCCGAGCAGGAAATAGATCAGAGACTCATGGCGGTGCAAGAGGAAATGGAGAAATATCGAGAAATGATTCGGCAATATCAAAGCCGCATCGATCAATATCAAAACGAAATGACGCGTCTTAATGAGCAGATCAATTTATATGCCGCAGACCGAAATCAAATGCGCAATGAACTGGATGAAAGTTATGCCAAAATATCTGAATTATTAACCGCAATTCATTCCATGGAAAAGGAAATGGTTGCTTGGCAGGATGTAACTGCTGATCCGGCGACGCCGCGAATTTTGACGGTGAATCATGCATTTCGATTCGCCGTCATTAATCAAGGGCAGTTAAATCAAATTAAGATGGGAGATCAGTTCAACGTGGAACGCTCCGGGAGGCCGATCGCGATGCTGCAGGTGGAGCGGTTATACCGGAGTTTCAGCGCGGTGACCATATTGAATGAGGTTGAGGATTCTAAAATCCGCCCGGGCGATTTTATTCAGAAAGTATAATGTAACTAGTTGATATACAATAAGTTACGATAATCAATGCTGATTTATTGTTCGGAGTTCAATTCGATAAGTGAGACTATTAACTCCATTGTTTTCATTTGACAGTCAAAGTCGGTTTAGCTATACTGCTTTCCGCTGCGCTGGTTGATTCTGCTATTTAGACTGCGCATAATTCTAATCCCACAAAACACTTAGGATGATTATCATCATATGATGTTAATTGATAAAGCGCTCGGTGTCTTTTCTAGCGATATTGGCATTGATTTAGGAACGGCCAATACGTTGGTGTATGTCAAAGGTCAAGGCGTGGTTTTGTGCGAACCTTCTGTCGTTGCGATCGAGCGCAGCACGCATCAAGTGCTTGCCGTCGGAGAAGAAGCCAAACGCATGTTGGGCCGAACCCCGGGCAATATTACCGCCATCCGCCCCATGAAAGACGGAGTCATCGCGGACTTCGATATCACAGAGTCCATGCTCCGTTATTTTATCCGCAAAGTTCACCGTAAAAGCAGACTGGTCAGTCCGCGCGTCGTGATAGCCGTACCGAGCGGCATCACGGAAGTCGAAAAGCGTGCCGTCAAGGATTCGGCAGAACGCGCCGGTGCCAGAAATCCTGTCTATCTTGTTGAAGAACCCATCGCCGCAGCCATTGGTGTGGGACTTCCCATTCATGAGCCGGCTGGTAACATGATTATCGATATCGGCGGTGGTACAACCGAAATCGCGGTTATCTCTCTTTCCGGCATTGTCTTTTCAAAAAGCATTCGCATTGGGGGCGATGAATTTGATGAGGCGATTATGATGCATCTGAAAAAGTCTTATAATCTTATGATCGGCGAGAGAACATCCGAAGAAATTAAGATTCGGATCGGTTCCGCCTACCCCCTCGAGGAAGAGACCACCATGGACGTCAAAGGGAGAGATATTCTTGCCGGTTTGCCGAAAACAATCACGGTAACCAGTGAGGAGATCCGAGAAGCGATGTCCGAACCCCTCTCAACCATTCTGGAAGCCATTCGCATTGCGCTTGAAAGAACCCCACCTGAACTGTCAGCCGATCTGATCGATCGCGGCCTTATCTTAGCCGGCGGCGGATCCATTCTGCGAGGGTTGGATAAGCTGATTAGCGAAGAAACCGGTTTACCCGTGCATGTGGCGGATGATCCTCTCACTGCCGTTGCGTTGGGAACGGGTCGTTATTTGAGCGATTTTCATTTGCTCAAGCGCCTTGCGGTCAACAGCAACAACAATAATAAAGAATATTAAGCACAGTCCGGTGAAACGGGCTGTTTTGCCGACCTTCAAACGACGCCATGCGCTTGAAACGACCGTATGTCTTTCTCTTTGCCACCATCATTCCTTTATTGGTAGTTTCACGTAATTTCCACCTTCACGAATCCATTCATCAAATTTCGCTGACAGTCCTCAAACCCTTTCTTCAGGCGGGTCACACCGTCGCGCATGGTTTTGAAACTTCGCGCGATTCAATTGTCCGTTTTTGGAAGACTTTTCGTGAGCAGGAAGATTATGAAAAACGCCTGATCGAAATGGAATCGAAGGTGGAACAGTTTGAAGAATTAAGACGTGAAAATCTGCGTTTCAAACAGCTCCTCGAATTCAAAGATGCCTTATCGTACCCCTCCACGGCAGCGCGGGTGATCGGGTGGGACTCTAGCCCGTGGAAAAAGACCGTGATTCTCGACAAGGGTACCAGAAACAAATTGGGAAAGGATATGGCCGTCGTGGTGGCCCAGGGCTTGGTCGGGCGAGTGATCGAGGCGGGTCCCGTCACATCGCGCGTGATTCTCCTGACAGATCCGGATTCACGCGTAAGCGCTTTGACGGATGAAAGCCGCGCGCATGGAGTGATCGCAGGCAATGGCTCCGCTTTTTTGGAAATGAAATACCTGGAACTCGACATCAATATCAATATCGGTGAGACTGTTTTAACCTCGGGGATCGGCGGTTTGTTTCCCAAGGGGTTGCGTATCGGAAAAGTGGAGAGCATTCAGAAGGATTCTGACGGATTGCATCTGGTCGCCAAGGTGAATCCGTTTGTTGAATTTTCCAAAATTGAAGAGGTTTTATGCATCGCGTCCTCTCTGCGAGAGTAATCGGTTATTTGATATTACTGACGGTGATTGATTTCACCATCCTTCCGCTTTTTCGAATCGGCTCGGTGCAACCGATTCTGGCCTATCTATTGGTGCTTTATGTGACATTTCAGTGGGGATGGCAAAAAACGGTGCCCATAGCACTCGCGGTAGGACTGGTGCGCGACTTGACCGGCGGCCAGTATTTTGGTTTTGAAACCGTGGCTTTACTTTACAATTCCATCTTGTTGGATTTGGTGGCGCGTCACATCGGCCGGGATTCATGGTTGCTCAAAATATCCGCCGCCTTTTTTTTCATTTTTTGCGTGCAAATGCTGCATATCATCTTATTGAGTATTTTCACACAACTAACTTATGTTTCGTGGTACTGGTGCGGGCAAACGCTTGCGTCCGCGATGTATACCGCGCTGACCGTTCCGATTTTCTTCTATTTCACGGCCCGGTGGTTCGGTGATCGCATGATCATGAAACAATACGAACTATTCCAATAGCCATGCGTTTTTATATCTACCGGATAATTACTTTCGTTTGTTTGATCATTTTAGGCGTGGGTCTTTTTAAAACCCAGGTTCTCGAAGGTCGCCGATATAGGCAATTAGGCGAGCAAAACCGTATTCGGCTGATTCCCCTTGAAGCACCGCGCGGCCGCGTCTTTGACCGGCAGGGCAAATTGTTGGCAAGCAACCGCGCCTCTTATAATGTTGTCGCGATGCCCGAAGATGTGACGCCCGAAGTATTCCCCCGTTTAGCCAAACTTTTAAGAATGACTGAAACGGAAGTCAGGGATCGCGTCAGCGGTCCGCGGGAGTACCCGTTTGCGCCCGCCGTGATCAAAGAGGATATCCCGCGGGAATTAGCCTTCCAAGTCGAAGAACGCAAACCGGAACTGCCCGGTGTTTCTATTCGTGTGAGCGGTTTGCGATTCTATCCCTACGGAGAAACGGCGTCTCATGTTATCGGTTATATCGGAAAAATTAACCCGGATGAATACCGGCAGTTCGACCGTATCCGATACGGGATGCAATCGCTTCTTGGGCGCGCGGGGATTGAAAAAATCTATGATGACAGGCTGCGCGGGTGGCGCGGGGGACGGCAAATCGAAGTGAACGCGCGCGGGCAATTGATTCGTATTTTGTCGGAAAGATTGCCAGAAACGGGAGAAGATTTAACGGTCACGCTGGATCTTGATTTTCAACAGAAGATCATGGAATTTATCAAAGACAAGCACGCTTCCGTGGCCGTCATGGATCTTAAAACGGAAGGATTGTTGGCGCTCGCCAGCTCGCCCGCCTATGATCCCAACGTCTTCGTTTCGCCGGCTCAAGGAGCGGAACGATTGCAGCTTTTAAGAGACAGAGAATCGCCCATGCTGGACCGGGGCATCGGATCCGCTTATCCGCCGGGATCGGTGTTCAAACTGGTGACCGCTCTGGCCGGACTGGAAACCGGAAAGATTACGCAAAATACTTCATTTCATTGCCCGGGTTATTTCCGAATCAAACCGGGATCTCGGCCGTTTAAATGCTGGCGGCAAGGCGGGCACGGAACTTTGAATCTTTATCAAGCCGTGGAACGGTCCTGCAATGTTTATTTTTATAATGTGGGTCACCGGCTTACTCCGGATCGTATTGCACAGACGGCCCGCGAACTGGGATTGGGCGAGCGGATGGAGTTAGAGGTCACAAATATCGCCCCGGGTTTGGTGCCTGATTCCGCCTGGAAAAAAGCAAAATACAAAGAAAAATGGTACGAGGGCGAAACGCTCAGTTATGCTATCGGCCAAAGCTTTTTATTGACGTCTCCGGTTCAAATTTTGCGGCTGGTTTCCATTATCGCGAAAGAAGGGGAGAAAACGGAACCGCAGCTGATCATCGAGAAAACAAACGCGAAAAAAGACAACAAGCTTGAAATTGCCATTAAAAAATCTCATCTCCAAATCATAAAAAAATCCATGCTGAACGTTGTTGAGTCCGATTACGGCACGGGTCAGCTGGCGCGTGTTGATTTTGACAAAATTGCCGCGAAAACGGGAACCGCTCAAGTTCCGCCGAAAACCGCGCACAGTTGGATCGCCGGTTTTTTTCCTTATGACAATCCCGAAATTGCTTTCGTCGTTTTTGTGGAACACGGCGGTTCCGGCGGTGTGACAGCCGCCAAAGTTGCCAAGCAAATGCTTTACCTTTGGAAGGAGGCGGGTCTTGCAGCACTTGCTTAAGAACTTTCACTGGAGTTTATTCTATACGATGTTGGGTTTGGCCGGCCTCGGCTTGCTTTTTATCCATAGCGCATCCCATTATGAAACCGGACAATTTGCCTTAAAGCAGCTTTTCTGGGTCGGTGTCGGATTGACCTTTTTCATCGGTGCTGCCTTGCTGGGGTACCGGACCTTTTTAGGTGTATCCAATTTATTTTATGTGCTGACCATCGGGTTTTTGATCTGGGTTTTGATGTTCGGCGAAACAAATCTTGGCGCACAGCGTTGGCTCCGCTTAGGCCCGCTCGTTTTTCAGCCGTCTGAGTTTGCGAAACTGGCGACGGTGCTTGCGCTGGCTAACTTCTTAGGCTCCCATTATCAATGGGAGAAGGAAGGCCGGACTGTCTTATTGGCCTTGGGAATGGCTTTGCTGCCGTTTATTTTAATCGTCAAGCAGCCGGATTTGGGAACCGCGTTACTTTTCCTACCGATGGCGGTCATGATGCTTTTTCTCTGGGGTATCCGCTACCGATATATCATCGGCTCTCTGGTCATGGTCGCCGTCGCGACTCCGTTTATGTGGCAATTTCTTAAAGAATATCAAAAGAAACGCATTCTTGTATTTTTGGACCCTCAGCTCGATCCTCTGGGCGCCGGTTACACGGCTCTGCAATCCCGCATCGCCATCGGTTCGGGCGGATTGTTCGGTAAGGGTTATTTGCAGGGGACGCAAAGTCAGCTTGATTTCGTCCCGGAACATCATACCGATTTTATTTTATGCGTTATCGGGGAAGAGTGGGGTTTTGCGGGTGTATTGTTACTTTTGGTTTTGTACGGAATGCTTTTCAAAGCCTGTTTTCGCGTCATTGATCACACGACGGATATGAAAGCGAAATTACTCGTGGCGGGACTGCTGTCGCTCATGTTCACGCAGGTTTTTATCAACGTAGGAATGAGCTTCGGCTTGATGCCGATCACGGGATTAACACTACCTTTGATCAGTTATGGCGGATCCTCTTTTATGGCCACATCGATCGCTTTAGGCTTGATTGTCAGCGTTTATAAAGAAAGATCCATATTCTGATCTTTCCAGATGTAAGTGGAGTGCGTTCTCGAAGCTTGTTATAATCACTCGATGGTTGATTGGACACCGCGGGGTGTAGCTCAGACTGGCTAGAGCGCTTGCTTTGGGAGCAAGATGTCGCAGGTTCAAATCCTGCCACCCCGACCATTTGCCGTCATTACTCAAATCACATTAAGAGGAGGTTTAAGACTATGAGCATGCCCGGACCGCTTGAAATTGTGGTCATACTGCTTGTCGTTCTATTGTTATTTGGCGCCAAGAGACTGCCGGAGATTGGAAAAGCGCTTGGGGAAGGTATTCGGGAATTTAAGAAGAATATCAAAGATTCTTCCGGCGATGATTTGCAGAACCCGAAGAAGTAGTCTTTTGTAGAAAGCTTTGCCCTATCCAAGGGTATATTCCTGCCCGGTTAAAATATCCCAACTTATTTAACAATAATAAGATACGGCATATTGAGAGGGGGCAAATGAATCTGGACAAAATTAGTCCATTTTAGTATACTTATTGAAGGGAAGGCTTGGGGTGTAAAAGCGATGAAATATACGACGAAAACCGAATACGGCTTAGTTTGTTTGGTCTATATGACCCGGCACATTGATCGCGAGGTCATCACGGTCAATGATATTGTCAAGCGGGAGCAATTTTCACCTTCCTATATAGAAAAGATATTCCAAAAGCTGCGTGCCGCGAATATTGTCCGGGCCCATCACGGCAAGCAAGGCGGTTATGCCTTAGCGCGTCATCCATCAAAAATCACGATGAAAGAAATCATTAATGCGCTGGAGGGCGGCACCTTTGATGTATTTTGTAAACCGAAGATTCGGCGCCATATTGTTTGCACGCACTTTTGCATGTGCGCCGTCAGGCCGGTTTGGGAACGGACGAAAAAAATGTTGGACGATTTTTATGACTTAATCACGCTTGAAATGATCGCCAAAGATGAAGCGGTGGCGAAAGCGCTTGTACAGGAAAAAAGCGAAAGTATTACAAAGAAATAATTTTTTTAGATTAAATAATGGACTGAATCAATCTGAATAGTTGTCAGAAACAGAAGGGGGAAGAAACATGGCGTTTGATCCGAGAAGTCAATTCATTCCGGCGGTCAAAAACGCGGTCGCGGTGGCCAGCGGCAAAGGCGGAGTAGGCAAGTCCACGGTGAGCGCGAACCTGGCGATCGCACTGTCTCAGCTCGGGTTGAAAGTCGGTTTAATGGACGCCGATGTTTACGGACCCAGCATTCCAACCTTAATGGGAGCGAAAGCCCAGCCCGAACAAAAAGATAACAAAATCATTCCGCCCGTCTGTCACAATATCAAACTCATTTCCATGGGATTTTTTCTCCCCAAGGGCGATGCCGTGATTTGGCGCGGCCCCATGCTTGCTAAAATGATTGATCAATTTTTAGGAAGCGTCGCATGGGGCGAGCTGGATTATTTGATCATCGATTTGCCTCCGGGAACGGGAGACGTTCAATTGAGCTTATGTCAGAGAATCCCTTTGACGGGTGCCGTGATTGTGTCCACGCCGCAAGATCTTGCGTTTGAAGTCGCGGAAAAGGCGATCGTCATGTTTCAAAAATTACGCACGCCGGTGCTGGGACTCATTGAAAATATGAGTGGTTTTACGTGCGGTGAATGCGGCCATCATGAGGACGTGTTCGGAAAAGGCGGCGCCGAAAATCGAGGCCGGGAAAACAGCATTCCATTTTTAGGAAGTATTCCGTTAACATCGGAAATCCGCAAGACTTCCGACGCGGGGGTTCCTATCGTGCTATCAGAGCCGAAATCCGCAAGCGCCAAGGCTTTTATGGAGGTTGCCAAGGCCTTTGTAGGCCAAATTGAAAAATCCGCACAGATCAATGCCGGTGAAGAAAAGCCGGAGCCCAAGGATATTTCCATCGCACCTAAAACCGAAGTGCGCATTCTATGGAAAGACGGACATTCCAGTTCTTACAAGAGTTTGGACCTGCGCGCAAACTGCACCTGTGCCCAATGCCTCGATGAAGTCACGGGTCAACGGCGGATTTCGGCGGGTTCCGTCCGATTGGATGTGCATCCGATGTCTTATAAACCGGTCGGAAATTACGCGGTGCAATTTGCCTGGAGCGACGGGCACGCAACCGGAATTTATACCTATGAGTATCTTCGGTACCTGTGTCCATGTTCTCAGTGCACCGCGATGCGGGTACGCCGAGCGGAGGGGGTGGCAAGCGGTGAGTGAAGCTGAGAAGCTGATTCATCAGGAGTATAAGTACGGTTTTGTCACCAATATTGAAACCGACGCAATTCCTAAAGGTCTCAACGAAGATGTCATCCGTCTGATCTCAAAGAAAAAGAAAGAGCCGTCTTTCATGCTGGAATGGCGCCTGAAGGCCTACCGAGCATGGCTTAAAATGAAGGAACCTCAATGGGCCAACATCAAACATGCGCCTATTGATTATCAGGACATTGTTTACTATTCCGCCCCGAAACAAAAGAAGGACGGCCCGAAAAACCTGGACGAAGTTGATCAAGAACTCCTGAAGACATATGAAAAGTTGGGCATTCCTCTGGATGAGCAGAAGCGGCTTGCGGGCGTCGCCGTGGATGCCGTCTTTGACAGCGTCTCGGTCGCGACAACCTTCAAGGAAAATTTGGAAAAAGTGGGCGTGATTTTTTGCTCGTTTTCGGAAGCGGTTTTGAAGTATCCAGAATTGATCAAAAAATATCTCGGCACCGTTGTGCCCTATACGGATAATTTTTACGCCTCTTTAAATTCGGCGGTATTCAGCGACGGATCGTTTTGCTATATCCCGAAAGGGGTTCATTGCCCGATGGAACTCTCGACCTATTTTCGAATCAATGCAGCCGATACCGGCCAGTTCGAACGGACATTGATTATCGCCGATGAAGGCAGTTACGTCAGCTATTTGGAAGGATGCACGGCCCCGATCCGGGACACCAACCAATTGCATGCGGCCGTCGTGGAACTGATCGCGCATTGCAATGCCCAAATCAAATATTCGACTGTCCAGAATTGGTATGCCGGCGACAAGGATGGCAAAGGCGGCATTTATAATTTTGTCACTAAGCGCGGAAAATGCCTGGAAGAAAATTCCAAAATTTCCTGGACGCAGGTCGAAACCGGTTCCGCGATTACATGGAAGTATCCCAGCGTGATTTTACAGGGCGATAATTCAATCGGAGAATTTTATTCGGTGGCCCTCACCAATAACCACCAGCAAGCCGATACCGGCACCAAGATGATCCATATTGGAAAAAATACCAAAAGTACCATTATTTCGAAAGGGATTTCGGCGCGCTTCGGCAATAACACGTACCGGGGTTTGGTCAAAATCCTTAAAAAAGCGGAAAACGCTCGCAATTTCTCTCAATGCGATTCACTTTTATTGGGCGACCGCTGCAGTGCCAATACGTTTCCTTATTTGGAGGTACAAAACAGCACGGCGCGCATCGGACATGAGGCATCGACTTCAAAGATCAGCGATGAGCAGCTGTTTTACTGCAAGCAACGGGGCATCTCGGGTGAAAATGCGGTTTCCATGATCGTGAACGGTTTTTGCAAAGAGGTGTTCAAAAATTTACCGATGGAATTTGCGGTGGAAGCGAACAAACTGCTCGGAGTGAGCCTCGAAGGCAGCGTCGGATAAAGACATTCTAAATTGAGACTAAGATAGAAGCGGAGGAGTCAGGGATGTTAGAGATTAAAAATTTACATGTGAGTATTCAAGGGGCCGAAATTCTGAAAGGGATCAACTTATCCGTCAAGACCGGTGAAGTGCATGCGATCATGGGGCCGAACGGTTCCGGTAAAAGCACGTTGGCGCAGGTATTGGCAGGCAATCCCGCTTACACCGTAACCAAGGGTGACGTCCTTTATGAAGGGAAAAAACTGTTGGATTGGCAGCCGGAAGTCCGCGCACGCGAGGGTATTTTTCTGGCATTTCAATATCCGGTGGGCATTCCCGGAGTCGGAAACGCTTATTTTTTAAGAGCCGCTTTAAATGAGGCGCGCAAGCACCGCGGTTTGGAGGAGCTTGACGCCATGGAGTTTCTGGAAGTGCTCAAAGATAAAATGAAAATCGTTGAAATGGATTCGAGTTTTACAAGCAGGCCGGTCAATGAAGGTTTTTCGGGCGGCGAAAAAAAACGGAATGAAATTTTACAGATGGCCATTTTGGAGCCGAAGCTGGCCGTGCTGGATGAGACGGATTCGGGGCTGGATATCGATGCTCTGAAGATTGTGGCCAACGGTGTCAACAAATTAAGAAGTCCCGAGCGTTCGATGATCGTCGTGACGCATTATCAAAGACTCCTTAATTACATCATTCCGGATTTTGTCCACGTCTTGGTGGGCGGACAGATCGTGAAATCGGGCGATAAGGAATTGGCCTTTCACTTGGAAGAAAAAGGTTATGACTGGGTGAAAGAAGGGCCGGAGCTGACCCGGAAATAAAAGGGAGATAATCGGCGCATGACAACGACCGTCAAAGAAAATAAGCAAACATATGTAAAAGCGTTCGAGGATTTAAGAAGCGGCGTATTTTCCGACGATCCCCGGTGGCTGCTTACGCTCCGCGAAGAGGCCATTGCCCAATTTGCTGAGCGGGGTTTTCCGACGCAGCGGTTGGAGGATTGGAAGTACACCTCGGTCGATCCGATCCTTAAAAATTCTTACCGACTCTGGGAAAGAGGCATGAGCCACGGCCTTACCTTGGAAAAACTGACACCCTTTTTGTTTGAAGAAAGTCACTGGAACAGACTCGTTTTTGTTAACGGCTGTTATGATGCTTCCTTATCGCGCGTTGAAAATTTTCCCGAGGGTGTCCGAATGAAAAGCTTTGATGAATTGCTGTTGGCCGATGATCCGCTCCTCCATGAAGATACGGTCCGCAAAACATCGACGGGCAAGCATGCTTTCACGGCACTCAATGCGGCCTTTTTGGAAGACGGTTATTTCTTCTGTATACCGCAGGGAGTCGAAATTAAGGACCCGGTTCATTTTCTTTTTGTGACAGATTCAAAGGAAGAATCCGTTTTGTCGCATCCGCGGAACTTTGTCATCGCGGAAGCGGGGAGCCGGGCAAGCATCATCGAAAGTTACGTCTCTCGCAAAGGTACATCTTATTTCAATAACACAGTCACAGAATTCCGGTTGAACCCAGGCGCGCACATTCATTATTACAAAGTTCAAAACGAAAGTGAGCAGGCCTTTCATATTGCGACGACCAATGTTCGTCAGGAACGCGACAGTTATTTTTCGTCATTCATGTTTTCGGTGGGCGGGGCCCTTTCCCGCCAGGAATTAAACGTCGAATTGCTTGATACGGGCGCGGAATGCGTTCTGGACGGACTCTATCTGGCCAAAGACGATCAGCACGTCGACCATCATACGTTGATTGACCATCAAAAACCGCATGGCACGAGCAATGAGCTGTATAAGGGAATATTGAATGGCCGTGCTACGGCAGTTTTTAACGGTAAAGTCCATGTTCATCAGGACGCGCAGCAAACGGACGCCCATCAAATGAATAAAAATTTGATGCTTTCGGATCAGGCAGTGGTGGACACGAAACCACAGCTGGATATTTACGCGAATGATGTCAAATGCACGCATGGCGCCGCGATCGGCCAGTTGGAAGATCTTGAAATTTTTTATCTGAAAAGCCGCGGCATCGATGAAGTGATGGCCAAAAGCCTGTTGACGTACGGTTTTGCGAGTGAGCTTATCGGGCGCGTGAAGGTGCAGGCTTTGAAGGAAAGATTCAATCAATGGTTATGGCAATGGATGGGGGAAACTCCGCTTTTACATTTGCTCTGATCAAGGGGTGAATATGACGGTGCTGAAACAAAAAAAACAGAATATCGGATTCCCGGCGGAACGCTATCGCAAAGACTTTCCGATTTTACGATCGAAGGTATACGGGAAATCCCTTGTCTACTTGGATAATGCAGCCACGACGCAAAAACCGCAAGCGGTCATTGATGCCTTAAGCCGCTATTACCGGGAGGAGAACGCGAACATCCATCGCGGAGTTTATTATTTGAGTGAAAAAGCGACGGATGCCTATGAATCGGTGCGCGCTCTGGCGCAGCGCTTCATCCACGCGTCATCACCCCGCGAAATAGTGTTTGTCCGCGGCGCCACAGAAGGCCTCAATTTAATCGCGCAAAGTTTCGGCCGTATGGTTGTCGGTAAGGGCGATGAAATTATTATTTCCGAAATGGAACATCACTCGAACATTGTTCCTTGGCAAATCTTGTGCGAGCAAATCGGAGCTGTGCTGCGCGTGATTCCGATCAATGACGAGGGTGAACTGAAACTGAATGAATTTGAAAAGCTATTGAATTCAAAAACAAAATTGGTTTCCATCGTGCATATTTCGAATTCACTCGGAACCATCAACCCGATTCGCGAAATCATAAAAATGGCCCACGCAAAAAAAGTTCCGGTGGTCGTTGACGGCGCACAATCCGTACCGCACAGAAAAGTGGATGTTCAAGAGCTTGACTGCGATTTTTTCGTTTTCTCCGGGCATAAAATGTACGGGCCGACGGGAATCGGCGCGGTTTACGGTAAATTGGATTGGCTTCAGAAAATGCCTCCTTACCAAGGCGGGGGCGATATGATCAGCTCGGTCACATTCAAAAAAACCCAATACAATAAGGTGCCCTATAAGTTTGAAGCCGGAACGCCGCATATCGCCGGCGTCATCGGCCTCGGTGCCGCAATGAACTATTTAAATGAGATCGGGTTGGATAAGATCGCCGCCTATGAAACGGATCTTCTTGAATACGCGACAGAAAAGCTCGAATCCTTTAAAGGCCTGCGTCTCGTCGGAACAGCCAAAGAAAAGGCGGGCATCCTTTCATTTGTTTTGAGTGATGTTCATGCGCATGATGTCGGCACCATTCTGGACCGGCAGGGTATCGCCATTCGCGCGGGTCATCATTGCACCATGCCGGTCATGGATCGATTCGGGCTTGCCGCGACAGCGCGGGCGTCATTGTCGTTTTATAATACCCGTGAAGATGTGGACCGGTTCATTGAAGCCGTCCGGAAAGTTTATGAGGTATTCAAATAATGTCGGAAATGGGCGAATTAGGAGAACTGTATCAGGAAGTGATATTGGATCACAGCAAGAGCCCGCGCAATTTTCATGCTCTTAAGGACGCGAATGCCAAGGCGGAAGGTTTTAATCCGTTATGCGGTGACCGTCTGACGATTTATTTGAAAATGAAAGACAATAAAATCGAAGAGGTCGGTTTTGAAGGTACCGGTTGCGCGATATCCAAGGCTTCGGCTTCGATGATGACGGCCAGCGTGAAGGGTAAGAAAGTCGACGAGATCGTCGAATTGTTTTCACATTTTCACAAGATGCTGACGGAAAATTCGGGCGACGGTTATGACCGTAAAAAGCTCGGAAAGTTAACCGTATTCGAAGGAGTGCGCGAATTTCCCGTGAGGGTCAAATGCGCAACCTTGGCTTGGCATACCTTGAATGCCGGGCTTGAAGGCGACAAGGCGGTCGTTTCTACGGAAGAAGAATCAGTTTAAAAAAAGGAGTATCAGGATGGGCGCTTATGAAGTTGCGACGGTGAATCGAGATTGTGAAGCGGTGCAAATCCCAAGCGGCATCAAGGTGACGATCCCCAAGGGGACGAATGTGAAAATCACACAATCGCTCGGGGGTAAGTACACGGTTATCACGGATCAGGGTTTTATGGTCAGCATCGACGGCAAAGACGGTGATGCCATCGGTAAACAAGCGGCTCCGGCGCAGTCAGAAGAATCTGCGCACGGCGCCGGTGAGCAAACAGATATCTCGCAGGAAGTCGTTGAAAAGAAGGTTTGGGAAAACTTAAAGACATGTTTCGACCCGGAAATTCCGGTGAACATCGTCGATTTAGGACTCATTTATGAATGTAAGGTCGAAACATTGCCTGAATCGGGTTATCAAGTCGGGATCAAAATGACTTTAACGGCGCCCGGCTGCGGTATGGGGGAAGTCATCAAGCAGGATGCCGCCACTAAAATCGCGCGCATTCCGGGCGTGAAGCAAACGAACGTTGATTTAGTTTGGCAGCCCACTTGGAATCCGAGCATGATGTCTGAAGCCGCTAAATTGCAGCTCGGCATGATGTAATCAGAAGTCGTTCGCCCATTCTTAACATGCATAGCATGCCCGTAGCATTAACCATTGCCGGATCCGATCCCTCGGGGGGTGCAGGTCTGCAAGCGGATCTTAAAGTATTTCATCAGCGGGGCGTTTATGGAATGAGCGTCGTGACGCTTTTAACCGTTCAAAATACCCGCGCAGTTCAAAATGTTTTTGTGTTGGGACCCGAAATGGTTTCCGCGCAGTTGGATGCGCTCCTTTCCGATCTACCTTGTCATGCGGCCAAAACCGG
The DNA here is from genome assembly GCA_041585205.1 of Candidatus Omnitrophota bacterium. GTDB lineage: Bacteria > Omnitrophota > Omnitrophia > Omnitrophales > Aquincolibacteriaceae > JBFHCO01. Next base: position 28,476 of record JBFHCO010000005.1, read on the forward strand.
CGCGCTTGGAAACGCGCGGGTTATCAGCGAGATCGCTGTCAGAGCCAAATCGTTTCGTTTTCCGTTAGTTGTGGATCCGGTTATGGCAAGCCAGCATGGACAAGCACTTTTGGATCGTGAAGCGGTCACCACACTCAAGAAAGAGCTTTTTCCCAGCGCATTTTTGATTACTCCCAATCTTGATGAAGCCGAAAGCCTGACCGGTATGAAGGTGCGCGATCTTACTGCGATGGAAAAAGCGGCTAAATGCATGGCTCAGGACGGTCCTCAGGCGATATTAATCAAAGGAGGTCATCTGGAAGGGGACGCGGTCGATTTGCTCTATGCCGGTGGCAAAGTCCAGCTGTTTGAATCACGCCGCATAAAAACCGCGCATACGCACGGAACGGGTTGCACTTTCTCAGCCGTGATCACGGCTGAATTGGCCAAGAGTAAGCCGCTCGAACGCGCTATTCAGACTGCTAAGGCATTTGTTTCTCAAGCATTGGAATCAAGTCCCAAGCTGGGGCAGGGTGAAGGTCCTCTAAATCTGTTTGTCAATGGATAGACTCACCTAAAAAACGTACAATATTGTTATAAGCACTCTTTTTCGGTATTACAATATTGTAACCATCCAATCGCTTCAGCTTTCAAGATCTCCCATATAATTCAATCTAATCTATTTAAATAAAATAGGATACGACACTATCTATGTCTATATTCATAGTTGGCACGGCGATTGCAAATATAATCAGCGCTAACCCTGTTTATGCACTAAGAAAAGAAAGACTAAGGAGGATAAAACAAATGGGGAAATTTAAGAATTTTCTGATCACAGCCTTGTTGGCCGTGCCTGCCGTTTTTGGGCTTGCGACCAATTTATGGGCTGATGAAGGTGTTACGGCTGAAATGTTTGCCGTGAACAATACCTGGATGCTGGTAGCGACGTTTTTGGTCTTCATCATGCATTTGGGTTTTGCCACTTTGGAATCGGGCTTAACGCGTTCCAAAAATACGGTGAACATCCTTTTCAAGAACACATTGATCGTTTCAATTGGTATTCTGACGTATGCCCTTTGCGGTTTTAACCTGATGTATCCGGGCGATTTCTCGATCGGCTCCTATTTTGGTTTTGCCGGCTGGGGTATTGCAACGGATGCCGCCGGCATCACGAGCGAATACAACGTAGGTTATACCTACTGGACTGATTTTATGTTCCAAGCCATGTTTGCCGCTACGGCTGCCACGATTGTTTCCGGCGCTGTCGCGGAACGGGTGAAGCTCCACAGTTTTTTGATCTTTTCCGCGGTCTATGTCGCGATTGTTTATCCGATCGTCGGATCATGGAAATGGGGCGGCGGCTGGCTGGATGAACTTGGTTTCTATGATTTCGCCGGTTCCACACTCGTCCATTCCGTCGGCGGTTGGGCCGCTTTAGCCGGTGTGCTCTTGCTCGGACCCCGCCTCGGGAAGTATTTCAAAGGGCAAATCCGTCCGATCATGGGTCATAGCATGCCGCTTGCGACCATCGGCACGTTTTTGCTTTGGCTAGGCTGGTTCGGATTCAACGGCGGTTCGGTGCTTTCCGCGGATCCGGGCGCAGTATCCTTCGTGTTTGCGACCACCACGCTTGCGGCTGCAGCGGGTATTGTGGGCGCGATGTTGACATCATGGCTGATCCAAAGAAAGCCGGATCTTTCCATGGTGCTGAACGGTTGCTTGGCGGGCTTGGTCGGGATTACCGCGGGCGCTGATTCAGTTTCCATTTTATCCTCGGTGATTATCGGCGCGATCGCGGGTCTTCTCGTTGTGCTTGCCGTTATCACCATCGATAAGATCAGAATTGATGACCCGGTGGGTGCCATTTCCGTGCACTTGGTGTGCGGGATTTGGGGCACTTTAGCGGTCGGTCTTTTCAGCATGAATCCTGAACATACGTTCATGGCTCAGCTGATCGGCGTGGTCGCAGCCGGTGTGACCTGTTTCGTTTCTGCTTTCGTTATTTTCCTTGTATTGAAGCTGACGCTGGGGATTCGTGTCAGTTCCGAGGAAGAACTTCGTGGTCTTGATATCGGAGAACACGGCATGGAAGCATACAGCGGATTCCAGGTCTTCACAACGCTATAATGCCATCTGTGCATAAAGGAGACCTATCATGAAACTGATTATTGCATATGTACAACCGGAGCGATTGAACGCAGTCAAGCAATCACTCTATGAAAATGAAATTTTCAAAATGTCGGTGACAAACGCGCTCGGCTGCGGACAGCAAAAGGGGTATCACGAGAGCTACCGCGGCGTGGATCTTGAGGTAAACCTTCTCAAGAAAGTGCGGCTTGAAATCGCCGTCAACGACGATCATGTCGAAGCGACCGTCAACGGCATCATCAAAGGTGCCCGGACGGGGAAAATCGGCGACGGCAAGATCTTTGTGCTGGATTTGCCCGAATGCATTCGTATTCGTACGGGTGAAAAAGGTAAAGCAGCAATCGGTTAGTTGCTCAAAAAGATAAGGCGCCGATTCCTCGCGCAGAGGGATGGCGCCTTTTCTTCAGTTGCAGGGCGCTGTTCAGGATCTGGACGTTCCTCCTTGGTCCAAGGTTAGGAAACCCCAGTGCGCCAGACCTGGCAGCGCCTGTTTGTTTTATCCCTCGGAAGCGTGATTTGCTAAGTAAGTTTTGAAGTACCTTCCATCAAAATGTTGATTTCCGTGAGAAGCTCTGAAAGCCGGAATGGCTTTTTAAGCAACGCATAGGTTCTTCCCGGGGTAGCATGGGAGGGCGGATGGTCATCCGCGATTCCGGTTACGAAGAGGATGGGTATTTTCGCGTCAAATCCCACAGATAAGATTTCGTTATAAGCATTCATACTCATTTCATTATCAAGCATCAAATCCAAAACAATGAGGTCCGGCCGTACCGTAATTGCAAGATTTTTAAATTCGGCGGATGTCCGGGCGGAATACGTTTCAAAACCATTTTGAGTGAGAGTTTCCACGATATGATTTAAGATGGCCGGTTCATCATCTACGACGAGAATTTTATTCGCCAAAATGACTCCTCCTTGTACTTCGGTTTTAAGATAGCACATGGTAAAATGAAATGCTAGTAATCATAGGAATTATATTTATGTTACAACGCCGCAGCTGATTTTTTTATAGGAGTTGAGTCTATTTATGATAAATTATGATTATAAGTAGACTTACGAATAGAAGATCTTAGTCTCACAATCAATAATATGGGCTGGTTAAGATATTTAAGTGGGCCAGCGCAACTGTTATAGAGAGTTTTCCATTAACTCTCTACGATGCAGTGCCCAATCAAAGGATTGAGCACCTGTCCTAAAGGACTGCGGGTAAAGTTGTAAAGCGTATACATTCAAAGGCCGGATCAGCCAGTTAAACTAATAAAGTGGGCATGCGCCTGTAGCTCAGGTGGATAGAGCATCTGCCTTCTAAGCAGAGGGTCGGCCGTTCGAATCGGCCCAGGCGCGCCATTTCCATTCTATGATACCGAGTATGGAATACCGAAAATTTGGATCATTACCCTTTGATGTTTCCGCTGTTGGTTTGGGTACGTGGGTTACCGGAGGGCTCATGTGGGGCGGGTCCGTTGAAGGGGAGTCCATCGATGCGATTGAGCGGGCCATAGAGGGCGGCATCACGCTGATTGATACGGCGCCTGTGTACGGATTCGGCCGCTCGGAAGAAATTGTCGGACAAGTTATCAAAAATCTCGATTGCAGAAACCGAGTCATCCTTGCGACCAAATGCGGGCTGGAATGGGATGAAAAAAAGAATTTCATCCGCCGCAATTCCTCGCGTAAGCAAATCTTGCAAGAAATTGACGCGAGCCGGCGCCGCTTGCGAACTGATGTGATCGATATTTACCAAATCCATTGGCCCGATGAAAGCACGCCCTTCTCAGAGACGATGGAAACGCTCGTTCAATTATGGATCAAAGGCACGATCCGCGCGATCGGACTGAGTAATTTCAGCGTCTCTCAGTTAGAAGCATGTCTCCGAATCGCTCCTGTTCATTCCATGCAAAATCCGTTCAATCTTTATGAGCGGGGCATTGAAATGGATGTGCTGCCGTTTTGCCGCGAGCGGAATATTGCTGTTTTAACTTACGGGGCAATTTGCCGCGGTTTGCTTTCGGGTAAATTTACGATCGAGAGCGACATTAAGGAGGGGGATATTCGGCGCGGTGACCCCAAATTCAGAAAAGAAAATTTAAGACACTATGTAGCTGCAACCGCCAACTTAAAAGCTTTCGCGGCGGACCGCAATGCAACATCATCTCAATTTGCCATACAGTGGGCGGCGCGGCAGCCGGGCGTCACATCGGCCTTGGTGGGAGCGCGCACGGCAAAACAAGCGGAGGAAAATGCCGCGAGCTTCGAATTCAAAATGAGTGAAGAAGATGAGCGTTTTGCCGTAAAGATTGTGGAGCAGGAAGTTCACGAACCCATAGGACCAGAATTTATGGCGCCTCCCCGTACGGGACATAAAAGAATGGATTAATCGATGCGCAATCCAATTGTCTTATTGACCGATTTCGGCTTAAGGGATCATTATGTCGGGACGCTTAAAGGCGTCATCCTTTCCATCAATCCCGAGGCGATCATCGTTGACCTCTCACACGGAATTGAGCCTCAAAACGTCATTCAGGCAGCCTGCCTGCTTGAAACTGCCTATCGGACTTTTCCGAAAGGTTCGATTTTTGTCTGCGTGGTGGACCCGGGAGTCGGCACGAAGCGCAAAGTGCTTTGTGTCCGCACCGAGCGCTATTATTTCACCGCGCCCGATAATGGACTTCTGGCGCCGGCGCTCAAGCATGAGTCTCGCGTTGAAATCCGTTCCGTCACGAACGCGAAATTTTATTGGAAAAAAACGCCCTCTTCGACATTTCATGGACGGGATATTATGTCGCCGACCGGGGCCCATTTAAGCAAGGAGAAGCGATCTGAATTTGTATTTAAACAACTCGGCCCCAAAATAAACGGCCTTCAACCGCTGCCTTTTCCAAAAATTAAAAAAGTCGGCGATCGAATTCAAGGCGAGATCGTCTATTTTGATCATTTCGGCAACGCATCCACAAATATTCATTATGCGGATGCCAAAGAGTCTTTCTGGAAAAAGGCTGAGGTCCATGCCAAAGATATTCCCTGCGGCAAACTGGTGAAGACGTATGCTCAAGCCGAGCATGGTTTAATCGCTCTCTTTGACAGCGCAGACCGGCTGGAGCTGGCTGTGCCCCGCGGCAACGCGAAGGAAGAATGTTCGCTCAATATCGGCGATTCCGTGCAGGTTCGAGCCGGGCGATGAGGAGCAAAGAAAAGTTTTCGGTTCGCGCTCGAAAAGTCGTATTTTCGAAGGGTCCGATCCATTTGGTCGATTGCGATGTCGCGATGCCGAGCGGCCGGGTCCTTTCACGCCAAATCCTCGAACATCCCGGTTCGGTCGTCATTATCCCAAAAATCGCGAAAGATCGTTTCATTCTTATCCGGCAATTCCGGTTTGCCGCGCGTTCCTGGCTGTGGGAATTTCCGGCCGGCGGTGTGGAAAAAGGCGAATCGCTCAAAAAAGCAGCCAGCCGTGAATTGATGGAAGAGATCGGCTATCGGCCTCAAAGAGTCCGGTTCCTTTTGAAATTCTATCCGACGCCGGGTGTATCCGGAGAAGTGATGCATCTTTATTTGGCTGAAAAACTCATTCCCCGCTGGGGGCGTCAGGATGAAGATGAGGAAATCGAAGCGCATGCTTTCACGGCCGGACAAATCGAGCGCATGATCAAGCAAAAGAAAATCATCGATGCTAAAACAATTCTCGGATTTTATTATTTAAAAAACCGCTGATAAGAGCCCCAACATCAGACATCGATTCCGGTTTCATCCTGTTAAAATCGCTAAAATGAAATCCGTTCCGAATCCCTCGTGTTCCTCTGTATTACCCGCAAACTTGATATTTTCCTCTCAGGCAATGCTCCGAAGATCCGCAGTAATCGTCATATATTCCTATAATTCGAAAACATAATTCCATAACCTATTATAAATAAATAGCTTATGGAAAATAAAAAAATTGGCTCCGATTTGAAAAAAGCATATTCAGTGTGTAAACTTATATAAAACTCAAAACAAACAAAAATATCAATACGATGAAATATAACATCAAATTAATAACTCCGGGAAAATTGCGTAAGAGAAATAATCGTCATTCCCCGACTCTTCGCAAGATGATGTCTTGGCTTCTCATTTTTTTCTTCTCTTTTTTCTCAGTCACGGACTCACTTTATGCCTTGCCTGAAAATCCCGAGGTGGTCTCCGGCAATGCCTCCTTTGAAGTGATTGACAATTCAACGCTAAATATTACGGCTACGGACCGATCGATCATTCAATATGCTTCTTTCAACATTGCACCGGCCGAGTCAGTCAATTTTTATCTTCCCGATTTAAATTCCACATCCCTCAACCGCATTCTTGGAGGTTCCGCATCGAATATATTGGGAACGCTGACGGCTAACGGGAACATCATCCTGGTCAACACGCACGGATTTTTCTTCGGTTCCTCCGCGCAAGTGAATGTGGGCAGTCTGATTGCCTCAACGTTGGATATCACCAATCAGAATTTTCTGGACGGACATTACCTATTCGGATCGACGGATCAGGCGATTGATGAATTCTCTCAAATTATCAACGAAGGAAACATTTTAACCCGTGAAGGCGGTTTCGCTGTGCTGGCGGCGAGCTCGATTGAAAATGAGGGAACCATTACCGCGCCCTTGGGAACCGTGTCTTTGGTATCGGGGGATGTGATCACGGTCGGGATTTCCGGCGACGGGCTCGTATCGGTCGGAATCGATCTCCCTGTTTCCGGGCAAGTTCTGGACGCTGAAGGGAATCCGATCTCGGATCAAATAAAAAATCTTGGAGCGCTCGCTGCGGATGGCGGAACCATAAGCCTTGATGCCAAAAGCGTCCAAGGCCTTTTTGAGAGAAGCATCAATTTAGAAGGCACCATTCAAGCGAACCGCGTTGATAGGGATGGCGGTGTTATCCGTATCCTGGGAGACGGTGAAATCTCCGCGCATGCCGATATGAGCGCCTCCGCGGGTACGATCGAGATGCAATCGGGCGGGAAACTTCAATTCGTCGGCGACTCATCGCTTTCTGCCGATGTTTTTATGCGAGCCGGACAGGGGATTTATTTGAATGATCACGAAATTGCGGTCGGAGGAAATTTAACGGTTCCAAGCGGCATTTTATATGGCGGAAATTCCCAATTAACCGTTCGAGGGGGCTGGGATCTGCGAGGCGGAAGTTTCGATGCCGGCACTTCCACCGTGATTTTCGATGACGCCTCCCGCCCCAGCACCGTCTACGGCGATAATACCTTTTATCACTTCACATCCGTCACACCCTCCAAAGAATTGTATTTTGAAGCGGGTCGCACGCAAACGGTTCTGGGTGATTTTTCTGTACAGGGCGCTAAGGGCGCTTTGATTCATCTTCGTTCGACCGATCCGAACGGACTTCAGTGGAAGTTAGACCCCAAAGGAACGGCTTCCGTTCGATACGTTCATCTTGGCGACGCATGGAATTTAAGCTCCGAGGCGATTAAGGCCCTGCCCTCAAACAGTTTCGGCAACAACATGAACTGGGATACCGATCCCATTTGGGATGGAGGCGGCGCAACCAACAACTGGTCTGAGGCGGCTAACTGGGACACGGGCGTGATTCCCGGCGCGTTTGACACCGTGACTTTTAACGGTACCTCCACTAAAAATTCGACGGTGGATGCCGGATTCGGCGGCTCCATTGCGGTCATGAATGTGAATGCCGGTTATACGGGAACCCTTACCTTAAACCGGTCGCTCACGCTCTCAGGAAATTATACGCATGCCAGCGGTACGATGAACGTGAACGGTCAATCGTTAAGTGTTTTGAATTACACGCAAAGCGGCGGAACATTCAATTTAGGAAGCGGAACGTTGAATGTGACCGACAACTCGACTTCCGGCGCCTTGCAGCTTACGGGGGGAACTTTTAGAGGAAACAGCGGGACGATTGATATCGAACGCGACCTTGATATTTCCGGCGGAACTTTTAACAGTACGAGCGGCACTTTTTACATTTTCAATGATATCCTCGTCACCGGCGGTACCTTCAATCACCGTAACGGAACGATTGTCATCGATGGAACCACCGATTCCTCCCTTGGCATTGATGCTCCCTTAACTTTTAATCATCTTACCATTAATAAAGCGGCCGGCACTTTTAAGAAGCATGATTCGATCGGAACTTCAAATACGGCCGTTGTTCGGGGGAATCTGGATCTTGTTGATGGCGGAGCGAACGCGCTTACTATCGAAGCTCACGGCAGCGTTACGGTTCGATCCACATGGGATGGATATGATCCGGGTCAAGGAGCCCCCGCCGACTTAAAATTCACGGGAAGGCAGTCGATCCAAACGTTTGATTTGACGGGCGCCGAAGCGCTCTTTGACGGAAATATTGAAATCGACAGAAGCTCCGGAGAAGTTCGGCTGCTTTCCGGTCTGACTTTGGATGAAGCGGGTCAGAGCTTCACAATTACCCGCGGTACATTCAACTTAAACGGTAACAACTGGGTGATGACAGGTGCCGCCTTTTCGAATGATGGGACGTTGCGACTTCAGGGGGCTGAAACCATAACAGGTCTTGTTCAGGATGTGGATTCAGGAACAT
>JBFHCO010000006.1:0-36012 GCA_041585205.1 Candidatus Omnitrophota bacterium
CAACTTGGCTCCTTCCACCTTCAAACTGATCAGCACGTTTTCTCCGGCCTTCGTGTGCAAGGCATGAATGATGGCCTTTTTATCCACTTCCAGACTGAGCGGCTTCATGCCATGACCGTATAAAATAGCCGGAATGCTCCCCGCGCGACGCAAGGCGCCCGCTTTACGGGATCCGGTATCCGTTCTGGTTTTAACCTCTAAAGACACGGTTTCCATCTAACAAATCCTCCTTTAATAAATCCTTTATAACTTGAAATTATAAAGACTTAGGGTTAAGCCTCAACCCCTGCTTTCGAGAAGAGCGAACTCACTGATTCGTTGTGGTGAATCCGGTGAATGGCTTCAGCCAGAAGCGAAGCGACTGAAATCGGCGTGATTTTACCAATCCTTTTCTCCGAGGGCAAGGGAATCGAATTGGTGACTATTAATTCTTTTAAGGCAGATTGCTCAATGCGTTCGACGGCCGGACCGGCTAATATGGGATGCACAATGGCCGCATAAATGTCAAGCGCTCCGGCTTCTTTTAAGGCCGTAACGGCTTCCACAAGCGAGCCGCCCGTAGAAATCATGTCATCTGTAATAATCACCGTTTTATCCTTCACATCACCGATAATATGCATCACATGCGTTTGCGTGGCGCTTTCCCGGCGTTTATCCACGATCGCCAACTGGGCTTTCAGGGCGCGGGCATAGGCGCGGGCCATGCGAATACCTCCGACATCGGGAGTCACGACCACCGGATTGCGCAAATTTTTCTTTAAAAGATAATCGGCGATCACATTGATGGAATACAGATGATCCACCGGAATATCAAAAAAACCTTGGATTTGTCCCGCGTGTAAATCCATTGTCAGAACGCGATTCGCGCCGGCATTCGTGATCAAATTCGCGATCAATTTCGCCGTAATCGGAACGCGCGGGCGGTCTTTACGGTCCTGACGAGCGTACCCGTAAAAAGGCAGCACTGCCGTAATGCGCGAAGCGGAGGCGCGTCGCACCGCATCGATTAAAATCAAAAGTTCCATCAAATTATCATTCGGAGGCGTGCAGGTGGATTGAATGATAAAAACGTCTTTGCCGCGAATATTGTCTTTCAATTGAACCTGAACTTCGCCTTCCGGAAACCGGCCCAGCAAAACATCCGCCGGATGCACGTTCAAGCGAGCCGCGATTTCATTGACAAGTTCCGGATTTGAATTGCCGCCCAGAATCACCAAAGAATGATTTTGTGATTTGATTCCAAACATATTAACTCCTCTTTTTGCGGGTGGAAATCGGCCGCGCGGGGACGCCGACCACCACTTCCCCTTTTTTGACCCGTGTGTTCTTTTTGATCACCGAACCTGCTCCGGTTTGGGCGCGATCGCCAATGGATACCGGCGCGACAAACACCGTATCCGAACCGACAAGAACCTGCTTTCCGATGCGCGTCATATGCTTTCTCTTACCGTCAAAATTCGCGGTAATAGTTCCGGCGCCGACATTGGTGTTCGCACCGACCACGGCATCCCCCAGGTACGTCAGATGTTTAGCAAATACTTTTTTACCGATCCGGGAACGCGCAATTTCAACGAAGCTTCCGATCTGAGCACCGTCTTCAATCACCGAACCCTTTCGTATCTTAGCAAAAGGCCCGATTTGGCAATCCCTGCCGATACGTACGCCGGATTCGATGTAGCACCACGGATAAATGACGGTATCCGGACCGATTTTGACACCCGGGGCCACGACCGTTTGTTCCGGCGCCACAAAGGTCACACCTTTTTCCTGATGATAACGTATTTCGCGCTGGCTCATAATGTGCATGACGCCGGCCAGATCCTGCCGGCTGTTAATGCCCTGACCTTCATTGGAAGAGGCGAACGGAAAAGCCGCCATGGGCTGCCGCTCCCGTGAAAGCACTTCGACCACATCCGTTAAATAATACTCCCCTTTTCGATTGTTCGGACGAATTTTTTTTAAGGCGCCGAACAGCGCGCGGGATTTAAAAAGGTATACGCCCGTATTCACCTCCTGAATCCTGCGCTCGGTATCCGTGGCGTCCAACTCCTCGCGAATCGCATAAAACCGCCCCCCAGCGCGCAAGATGCGTCCGTAGCTGTTAGGGTCAATCCGCAGGGCCGAAAGCACGCTGGCAGCGGATCCATCGGCTTGATGATCCCGCATAAATCGTTTCAGCGTTTCCGCCTGTAAGAGCGGCATGTCACCCGGCCAGATCAAAATGTCGCCGCTGTGACGTCGGAGATGCCGTTGCGTCATCATGACCGCATGCCCGGTGCCGTGTTGCTGCCTTTGATACACAACGCGCGGGCGAATCGCTAATTCATTTTCACATATTTTTAAGAAAGAACAAACCGCGTTGGCGCCGCTTCCGACCACCACATAAGGGCGACGAATCCCGAGGGATTTCAAAGTTTTCAAGACATACGCCAGCATGGGAACGCCCAGCACATCTTGCAGCACTTTGGGCAGCCGGGATTTCAGCCGTGTCCCCTTTCCCGCCGCGAGCACCACCGCTTCCATCTCAGCGCTATCCTTTGATGCCGCTGAGCTTGATTCCTTCGACAAAAAACCGCTGGCAAAAAATAAAGACGATCAGGATCGGCAGAATCATCATGACGGAACCGGCCATCAGGAGCGTCCAGTCCGTCCCGTGCAGACTCTGAAAATAGGCCAGCCCGATCGGAAGTGTGAACTTTTCATGCGTGTTCATCACGATGAGTGGCCACATAAAGCTCATCCACGACCCCATAAAGGTAAACGTCGTCAAAGTAGCCAAAGCCGGTTTGGAAAGCGGCAGAATAATGCGCCAAAATATTCCAAGATAGGAACAGCCGTCGATTTTCGCCGCATCCTCCAAATCTTTCGGAAGCGTCAGAAAAAATTGCCGCAGCATAAAGGTGCCGTAGGCCGTAAAAACCGCCGGCAAAATCATGGCCTTGTAGGTATCGATCCAGCCGAATTTCTCAAGCAATATAAAAACCGGAATCATCGTCACCGCGGCCGGCACCATCATCGTCGCCAAATAACCGAAGAAAATTTTATCCCTTCCCGGAAACTTCAGCCGCGCGAAGGCATATGCGGCCATCGCGCTGGTCGCTACCTGGCCGAATGTGATGCAAACCGTCACAAAAATCGAGTTCAAATAAAAAAGACCGAATGGAACGACTTTCCAGGCCTTCACATAATTCTGCCAAACAAAGGTGGTCGGAATCCATTCACGCCACCAATCCTTCGAATAGGAAAAAACGGCGCCCGGTTCCTTCAAGGAGGTGGACACCATCCATAGAAAGGGACCGATCATCGTCACGGCGCCGACAAGGAGAAGCAGATAAGCGCCGGAACTGTTAAAAAAGGCCTGTCTTCGCTGACGCCGCCGGACCTGTTCAAGGGAAAGTCTGGTCCCTTTCGGCTTGACCGGTTTCAGAGTTTGTTCTTCCTGCTGTTTCATCACTGTTTCCGCCACGGATTGCATGGAAGGGTTAATAATAATGAACTTGTTTGCCAAAAATGCGCCACTGGGCAAGCGTAAAAATAAAAACAATCACGAATAAAACCCATGCGATCGCAGCCGCATAACCCATATGATGCCACTTGAATGCGTTATTGAAGAGATAGTAGATGATGGTGGTCGTGGAACCGTTCGGACCGCCGCCCGTCATGATATAGGCCGGATCAAAACCGGCTTGAAAGCCGCCGATAATGCTCATGATCGCGATAAAAAAGGTGGTCGGTGAAATCTGTGGCCATGTCACCGCCCAGAATTTTTGCCATGCGTTGGCACCGTCGACTTCGGCCGCATCATACAAATCGCGCGGCACGCCCTGCAAAGCGGCCAAATAAAGAATCATGTTATATCCCCCGACTGTCTGCCACACGCCCATGATAATAAGGGCCGGCTTCGACCAGGCTTCATCATGCAGCCAGTAAGGCCCCCGGATTGTCAGGCCGATTATTTCTCCGAATTTGGCGATCATGGAATTCAAAAGGCCGAAATCCGGATTGTAGATCAATTTCCAGAGCATGTAGATCGCGACGCCCGAGCAAATCGTCGGCAGAAAATAAATAGTCCGGAAAAAAACGATGCCTTTGAGTTTCTGATTCATGGCGAGCGCCAAGATCAGCGAACCGGCCATACCGATCGGAATGCTGATCATCAGGTATACCGTATTCCAGCAATACTTCCAGAAAAAGGGGTCCTTAAAAAGCACAATGAAGTTGTCAAGACCAACGAATTGCGGTGCGGAGGAAAGTGCGTCCCATTTCGTAAAACTCAGAACGAGCGAGGCCAGAACCGGGATCGAGGTGAAAACCAAAAAACCGGTCAGATTCGGCAGGAGAAAACCATAGGCCGCAATCGCTTCTTTGGTTTGATTTTTTGAATGATTCATGCCGATTGAACCCACTCCGTATTTCGAATCAAGATCGGAGATTGCTTTCCTTCTACGACTTCGCGTGTAATCAGGCATTGGTTCACATTGCGTTCGGACGGAACATCATACATGACATCCAGCATGATAGACTCCAGAATGGACCGCAGCGCCCGCGCACCGGTTCCTTTGCGGATGGCACGGCGTGCGATTTCCCGAAGCGCATCGGGCGTGAATTTCAATTCGACACCTTCGAGACTGAAGAATTTTTCATACTGCTTGATTAAGGAGTTGCGCGGTTCGGTCAACACGCGCACCAGGTCATTTTCCGTCAGGCCGTGAAGCGAACAGGTAACCGAAAATCGGCCGATGAATTCGGGAATAAAGCCGTATTGAAGCAGGTCTTCGGTTTCAACCAGCGCGAGCAATTCGCCCAGCGACTGATTTTTATCCCGGTTTGACGCCGGCACGTGAAATCCAAGCGCTTTATTGGATACGCGTCGTTCGATGATTTTTTCAAGATGCGCAAACGTGCCGCCGCAAATAAAAAGGATGTTTTTTGTGTTGAGTTGCACATATTCCTGTTGGGGATGTTTGCGTCCGCCCTGCGGAGGGACATTGGCGACGGTGCCTTCGAGAATTTTCAAAAGCGCCTGCTGTACACCCTCTCCGGAAACGTCGCGCGTGATAGAAACGTTTTCGGTAGTGCGCGCAATTTTATCGATTTCATCTATATAAATGATGCCGAGCTCTGCACGCTTCACATCAAAATTGGCTGACTGCAGCAACCGCAGCAACACGTTTTCCACGTCTTCGCCGACGTAGCCGGCCTCCGTGAGCGAGGTCGCATCCGCGATCGCGAAAGGCACATCCAAGAGCTTGGCGATGGTGCGGGCAAATAAGGTTTTACCCGAACCGGTGGGTCCGATCAAAAGGACATTGCTTTTTTCAAGCTCCACATCCTCTTGGTGACGATTTTTGACACGCTTATAATGATTGTGAACGCTGACGGAGAGCTGTTTCTTGGCGCGGTCCTGCCCGATGATGTATTGGTCAAGCTTTTCCTTGATTTCGCGGGGCTTGGGAATGATCAAGCCGTCCGTGAAATCGTGCTGACGCACGAGCGCGGTTTGATCTTTATCGAGCAGGTCCGAACAGATGCGGATGCAAATATCGCAGATATAAACGCCGGGTCCGGCGAAGATTTTCCGCACGTCTTTTCTTTTATCCCGTCCGCAAAACGAGCAACGTTCTGAGATCATAATGGATTACCTTATTCTGTACCGAGTACTTCGTACCGTGTACTGCGGAATTTAGAATTTTTTCACTCGGTACTCGGTACTGATTTACTGTCAAGGCCGCGTCGAAGCACTGCCCCGGCGCCGCTCAAACTGAATCGTGAACTTCAACATCGTCGCCGGGACTGTCATGACTTCCGCTTCAGCTCGCCTTGATTCTTCAATGAAAGTCATGGCTGCCCGGCGAGGACTCGAACCTCGAACCATGCCTCCAAAGGGCAGTGTGATACCATTTCACCACCGGGCAATAAACGATTGTGAAGCTGCCCTCAAAACCTCTATTGTCGTCGAGGAAATTCAGGCTACTTGAGCGAAATGGCAGATGGCCTTAACGGCTTTGCGCTACTCTTTGTTCTTCATGCAACCCGGATTGATAAGACTGAATCACGGTTTGCTGAACATATTCCCGAAAATCCAATGTCACGGGATGCGCAATATCTTTATGCTCACTCTGCCGCTGCTTGGCCTGGTCGGCATCGGAGAATGCTTCCGGAGGCTGGCCCACCGCCAATTTTCCGCCGCATTGGTTGCAGAATGATGAGTGCACCACGTTGCGATGACCGCAACGGGAGCATGGATACTTCACTCTGCGTGATGGCATTGCGACGAACAACCCTTTGTTCCCTTCGATAATTTTAATGTCACGGACGACAAAACAATCGTCGAAGGTCACCGTGGCGTACGCCCGCAGCTTCTTATCCCCGCTCTCTTTGGGAAAGACTCGCACTTCGGTTATTTTCATTTGTCATCTCCCGCATCATGTCTCAAACCGAATGGCAAACGAACCACTGCATCGATGGATAATCATGCCGCATCGACCGGGCAAATTTCTGCGCTGTTTTCCGGTCAATCAATAAAGCGAAAACAGTCGGTCCGCTGCCGGACATTCTGACAAATGAAGCCCCTTGATGGGCCATCCGCGTCATCACGCGGGCAATGGAAGGAAAAAGACGGCACGCCGGCATTTCGAGATGGTTCTGAAACGCCTCGGCCGTTTGTTTCAGACCTTGTGGGCCCGTCAGAGGGGAGGCGATTCTAACAATCCGGTTTCTATTTGTCAAGGAAACGGCCGGAAGCCGTCGCGGCAGATTTTGATACACCCGCGCCGTGCTTAAGGACCGCTTAAATAGGCCTAACACAAACCACTTACGTCTCTTGGTTTTTTTGACCCGGAGTTCATCCCCGCGACCCTTACCGAGCGCCTGATTGACGTTCAATAAGAAGAAAGGTACATCGGCGCCCAGTTTTTTCCCCATATTGAGAAGATTTTTTTTAGAAAGCGGTAACCGGTACAGTTTTTTCATGCCTAAAAGATAAAAAGCGGCGTTGCTCGAACCGCCGCCTAATCCTCCGCCCGCGGGAATGCGTTTTTTGAGCCGGACCCGGACCCCGCCCAGCCGCGGAAATTTTCTTCGCAGCATGGTATCCGCTCGGGCGACCAAATTACGCCCGTCTGAGGGTACTTTGGGATTTGAGCAATTCAGTTTAAAACCGGAAGCGGCTTTTCTGAGGTGAAGAGAATCGCTGAGCGAGATGCGGTGAAACAGAGTCAGAATGCGGTGATACCCGTTCGGGTAACGGCCGGTAATGAATAGAAAGAGATTGATTTTAGCGGGACTGCGGAGCGTTAAAGACTGCATGTCGGTAAGGGTAGAAAAACAAACCGGCACCTTGGCAAAATCCAAGGTGCCGGCCGTTCGTTCTGTGCTTAAGACCAAGCTTTCTTCTTGTGACGGTGCTTCCTGAGTTTCTTTTTCCGCTTATGCTTGTTCATTTTTTTTCTGCGCTGTTTTCTCGCCCAAGGCATAAAAACCCTCCAACGGATTTAGGGAATTACTTTATTTAATGGATACTCAATAATACCGGATGCGCCCGCCTGCTTGAGGGCCGGAATGATTTCTCGGACCACCGATTCATCCACCACAGTGTCCACGTCATACCAACCTTTACCCGAGAGCGTAGAAACGGTCGGTTTTTTCAAAGCGGGCAAGGCCTTCAGAACTTTTTCCAAATCTTTTTCGGCGACGTTCATTTTAAGGCCGACTTTATCATGCGCCAAGATCGCGCCTTGAAGAAGCATGACGATATTATCGATCTTGCGCTTTTTCCAGGGATCCGAATAACTTTTCTTGTTCACGATGAAATGCGGAACCGAAGTGAGAATGGTATCGATGATCCTCAGGTTATTCGCCCGCAGGCTCGAACCCGTTTCAGTCGCTTCCACGATCGCATCGCACAGGCGCGGAGGCTTTACCTCAGTGGCGCCCCAGGAAAATTCCACATTTGCCTTGATCTTATTCTTCTTCAAATACTGCCGCGTGACATTCACCAGTTCCGTGGATATTTTCTTGCCGTTCAGATCCTGTATTTTCTTGTAAGACGAGTCGTTATGAACGGCCACGACCCAGCGGATCGGATTTTTTGTGCGCTTGGAATACCGCAGCTCACAGAGGGATTGCACATCCGATTCATTTTCGGTGATCCAGTCATGACCCGTGATGCCGCAATCGATGATGCCATCTTCAATATAACGGGACATCTCCTGGGGGCGGAACAGAATAACTTCAAGTTCCGGGTCATCCACAGACGGGTAATAAGACCGCTGACCCGCGCTGACGGTGAAACCGGCATTTTTAAATAAACGGTAGGTGGCTTCTTCGAGACTTCCCTTCGGAAGGGCGATTTGAACTTTCTTCATATAGGAGGCGGATTGTATCTTTTTGCTTGTGGGGTGTCAATGCCGGGCTTATACTGCCTCCTTTATGGCGGCACGTCACAAAAGAATTGATTTAATCCTCGCGGAATTACGCGCCCATCTTCCCTACACGCTGCTTGGGGTGACAATCGCGGTGATCTCGCTGGCGCTGATTTACTGGCTGGTTATTAAGGTAGGGCATCTCGACGAACACGCCACGTTTGAAAATCTTTTTCATCTCTCTCATTTCGCGCACATTTTTTTGAGCGCGATCGCCACGACGGCCGTGTTTTACCGCAATGAAAACAATGTCCTAAAAACTCTGGTCATAGCTGCCTTTTCGACGCTTTTCGCCTGCGGTTTAAGCGACCTGATTCTCCCTTACGCGGGCGGACTGCTGCTCGGTTCGCGCATGAATCTGCACATTTGTCTGATTGAGGAACCGATTTGGACATTCGTCAGTCTCATTGCCGGGATTTGGGTGGGACTGCTTTCGGAAGTCAAATGGGGAAGGATTTCCTACGTGGGACATGGTTCGCACGTTTTTGTCTCGAGTTTCGCTTCGCTTTTTTATCTCGTAACCTTCGGGCTGGAGAACTGGATACCTCTGATCGCGGGGATTTTCGTCGTGACGGTTATCGCCGTTGTTATTCCCTGCTGTTCGAGTGATATTGTGATTCCGCTTTCCTTTGTCACCGGCGTACACGGCCACGAACATGAAGATGAACACACGCGACGCCACGCGCATCCGCATTAAAATTTATTCTTCGCGCAACAGTCCTTCCGTCGCTTTCGCATAAAGGAAACGCGCCTCCGGAAAAAGCTCTTCATCTTCCTTGCGCATATGCTCGCGCAAATCATCCCGCAGCCGAATCAGTTCCTCATGAATTTCTTTGACTTCTCCTTCCCAAACAATCTTCCGCATAGCGGCATCCAGCTCTGTTAAGGCAAAGACGGTTGATTCATGCTCCAGTTCGGCTTGTTCGAGTGATTCTCTTAAGTCATGTTTCTTCAAATCCGGCCGCGTTTTGCTCTGAACCGAGTCTTCCATATGACAAATGGAAGGAAAAAGCATCACTTCTTCTTTGAGGATATGCGTCATTTCGGAAGCCTTCAAATCGGAGAAGGCCTTTTCTAGCTGCGACCAGCGGTCATCTTGCGGATGGGTTTCGACCGCCCGACGGATTTTTTCCGTCAAAACCGGAACTTCACGCCGCAGGTACTCATGATGCGTTTGAATGATATGAGTGATTTTCTCGCGCGCGCTCATCGTGTGGCCGTTGCTCCGATGCTGAGCCTGACATAACCGCGCGTCCCGCCGAAAGAGCGGTCTCCCGCTCCATAGCCGACCGATTCCAATTTCATTTTTGGAATCCTTCCGTTCGGCCTAGTAAAGGTCGCAAGCAGCGCCGCGCCTGTGGGAGTCACCATTTCCTGCGCATGCGCAGTCTGTGAAAGGACAAACCCTTTCAAGAGTTGATAAGCGCCGGGAACCGGTACCGGCATGATGCCATGATGGCTTTGATGCAAGCCGCGACCGACTGACAGATTGCGGATAAAGGCCCGGCTGATTTTCAAATGATGCATGCAAATCGCCGCTCCCACGATATCAATAAAAGAATCAATCGCGCCGGCCTCGTGAAAATGCACCCGCCCGAGCGGTATCCCATGCACCGCCGCCTCGGCGCGACCGAGTTTACGAAAAACCGCGATGGCGCTTTTTTTAATCCGAGGATGCAGGCGGGAAGCGCGGATCCGCCTTTCAATTTCCTGAAGCAGGGTATGATGTTTCAAACGGGAGTTTCGAATATGCACCGAAAATTTTTTGGCGCGGAAAGCGCCGCATTTTTCCTCGCGCAGAGAAAGGCGGTAGTGTTTCAGACGGAGTTTCGCGAGTTCTTTTTTGAGAACGGGAAACGGCATGCCCGCATCCAGAAAGGCTCCGACCGTCATATCCCCCGCAATGCCGTACGGACAATCAAAAACCGCTATTTTCATTTGGAAATTAAGGAGGTGAAACAGGCCGCGCCGAAACCGTTGTCGATATTCACGATCGCAATCCCCTGTGCGCAGGAATTGATCATGGTCAAAAGCGGTGCCAGGCCTTTGAAATGGGCGCCGTATCCGACGCTTGTCGGAACGGCAACGACGGGCTTTTCAATCAACCCGGCAACTAAGCTGGCCAGCGCTCCTTCCATCCCGGCAATACAGATAACGGCACGGCATTTTCGCAGCGCGGGCAGATGATCGATCAGCCGGTGCAGTCCCGCGACACCGCAGTCATAAAAACGGCGTACCGGCTGTCCCAAAAGCTCGAGCGTCACCGCGGCTTCTTCGGCGACCGGGATATCCCCGGTGCCGGCCGTCAGTACAGCCACCGGCCGCACTCCGCGACTCGCTTTCTTTTTTTTAAAAAAAGCGATTTTAGACTGACGTTCATAATTCAGCGCCGGAAACACCTCCTTCAATTTCAGAGCTGTGCCCGGTTCTAAACGGGTTATGATCAAAGGTTGTCCCGATTTTTGAATGGAATGGATGATGCCCGTCAGTTGTTCAAAATTTTTGCCGGGCGCATACACCGCTTCTGGAAATCCTTTGCGGAAATGGCGGTGATGGTCAATGCGCGCGTAGGAAAAACTTTCGTAAGGCAGATTTTTCAGTTTGGCATATGCGCTGCGGGGTGAGATTTTTTTTCGGCGTACATCTCGGATAATGGTCTGAATGGTTTTTTGGGTATACATCTCAAGCGATGTGCAAGTTGGCGTTGCCGGTTAATTTCCAATCCGCGGTTTGTCCCTTTTCAAAAAGTTCCACACCGCGCCGCGCGATCATCGCGGCATTGTCGAGCGTCAGCGACATGTGCGGAAACCGAACTTTGAGATCCGCCTTGGCGCCTTCTTCTGTGAGCCTTTTTCTTAAATAAGAATTGGCGCTCACGCCGCCGCCCGCCACTATATCTTTGACTTGCTTCTTCTCGGCCGCGGCCAGCGTTTTCTCGACGATCCAGCTTACCACCGCTTCCTGAAAACTGGCCGCAACGTCGCGGTGAAGAGCGGGATCATTTCTTTTAGATTCCCCGTACCGTGCGATTTGATCCCGCACGTGATACAGGACGGCGGTCTTGATGTCGCTGAAGCTGAAATCCAATTCATTTTTTTGTTTCGGTTTGGTGAAACGGATCGCTTTGGGATTACCTTCATATGCCAACTTATCGAGGATGGGACCGCCCGGATATCCGAGCCCCATGATCTTGGCGGTTTTGTCATACGCTTCACCGACGGCGTCATCCACGGTTTCACCGAGCAGTTTCACTTTCCCGCCCGCGTGATACGTAAGACTCGTGTGTCCGCCCGAGACAAGCAATCCGATAAAAGTATCCGGCGTCTCAAAATCAACGCCTTGCGCCCCGATGAAATTGGCGACCAGATGCGCTTCAAGGTGATTGACGCCCACGAGCGGCAGGCCGAGTTGATAGCTGAGTGTTTTCGCAAAGCAAACGCCCACCAAAAGCGAGCCGATCAGACCCGGACCTTCGGTGACGGCGATTAAATCAAGGTCTTCCGCTTGAACCTTCGCTTCTTTCAAGGCCTCTTGAAACACGACATCGATTTGCTCGAGGCAATGGCGAGAAGCGATTTCAGGCACCACGCCGCCGAAGGGTTTGTGACGGAAAAGACTCGAAGAAATGACGTTGGAGAGCACCCGGTCGCGGTCTTTTAAAACGGCGCACGAAGTTTCGTCACAGGAGGTCTCTATACCGAGCGTGATCATTGCAATTTTTTGGTCAAAATTTCATTTACGATTTTGGGATTTGCCTTCCCTTTGGATTCTTTCATGATCTGACCCACGAGAAAACCGAGCGCGGCTTTTTTTCCGGCTTTGAAATCGCTCACCGATTTCTCATTGGCGGCGATGACTTTATCTGCGATGGCTTCGATTTCGCCCGCATCAGTCACCTGCGACATCCCCTTTTCCTGAACAATCGTATCCGCCGATTGACCGGTTTCAAACATGAGCGGCAGCACCTCTTTGGCGATCTTGCCGCTGATCGTATTGTTTTCGATCAGCCGGATCAGGCCCGCCATGTGATGCGGCTCCACCGGAGATCGGTCGATTGTAGTTTTATTCTGATTCAGCAGTGCAAGCAGCTCGTTCAGGATCCAATTGCTCACGAGTTTGGGATTTACTTTTTCTCTCAGGCATGCTTCAAAATAATCGGCAAGCTTTTTGTCAGAAACAATGACGTGGGCATCGTAGGCTGAAAGCTGAAAATCCTGCTTCAGGCGCCGTTCACGGGCGACCGGAAGCTCGGGTAAGGTTTTACGGATCGCCTCGACCGTGTCTTTTTGAATCGTAAAGGGCACAAGATCCGGCTCGGGAAAATAACGGTAATCATGCGCCTCTTCTTTGGAGCGCATGGTGAAGGTTTGGCCTTTAGCCTCATTCCAAAGACGCGTTTCCTGAATGATACGCTCTTTATTTTCCAAAAGATCTTTTTGCCGGTTAATTTCGTATTGAAGCGCCTTTTGCACGGCGCGGAAGGAATTGAGATTTTTGATTTCGGTTTTGGTTCCCAGTTTGGATTCCCCTTCGGGCCGGAGTGACACATTGGCGTCGCAGCGCAGACTCCCTTTTTCCATATCGCAATCGCTCACTTCCAAATACTGCAAAATCGCTTTGAGCGAAATAAGATATTCATAGGCCTCTTCGGGTGATCGCAAATCGGGTTCGGAAACAATTTCCAAAAGCGGGACTCCGGCGCGGTTATAATCAACCAAGCTGCCGTCTTGTATGCCTTCGTGCAGTAATTTACCGGCGTCTTCTTCCAAGTGGGCGCGCGTGATACCGACTTTCTTTTCCGCCGCCCCGCCCTTACCGTCCGGCACCTCAATGACAAGCTCCCCCTTGTTATTGACGGGCATGTCGTATTGGGAAATCTGATAGGCCTTGGGAAGGTCCGGATAAAAATAATTTTTGCGGTCGAATTTGAGACGTTCGGCGATCTCACAGTTCAGCGCGAGTCCCGCCTTCACGGCGAGGCGCAGCGCCGCTTCGTTTAACACGGGCAATGACCCCGGAAGCCCCAGGCAAACGGGGCAAGTATTTTTATTCGGCTCAGCACCAAATTCACTGGCGCAGGCGCAGAAAAGTTTCGACTGCGTCGCGAGTTGCACGTGCACTTCCAAACCTATGACGGGTTCGTATTTCATAAATGCGGTTTTTTCTTATAGACTTCGACTTCTTGTTCAAACGCATAAGCCGCTTGAAAAATAGTTTCTTCTCCGAAAGGCCTTGCCATCAGCTGCAGCCCGACCGGAAGATTCGCTTTGGTAAAACCGCACGGAATCGAGATCGCCGGCACGCCGGCCAAATTGGCCGGAATGGTGTAAATATCGGACAAATACATGGCCAATGGATCTTCGATTTTTTCGCCGATTTTAAAAGCGGGGGTCGGAGACGTGGGGCACATAATCAAATCCACCGACCGAAAGACATCGTCAAAGTCTTTTCGCACAAGCGAGCGGACCTTTTGCCCTTTGAGGTAATAGGCGTCGTAATAGCCGGATGAAAGGACAAAGGTCCCGAGTAAAATGCGTCGCTTCGCTTCTTCCCCGAACCCGGCATCGCGCGTCTCCTGATACATTTCACGCAAATCCTTCGCCGGGGAGCGCAGGCCGTATTCGACGCCGTCAAAACGGCCTAGATTGGAGCTCGCTTCCGCCACGGCCACAATATAATAAACGGCTACGGCATATTCGGTGTGCGGGAGGCTGACTTCTTTGATTTCAGCACCCAATTTCTTAAAAACCCCCGCCGCGTCACGCACGCTCTTTTCGACTTCCGGATCCATCCCTTCCACAAAATATTCTTTCGGTAATCCGATTTTAAGACCGCGGATATCGCGCTTTAACGGTTGCATATAATCGGGCACGGCTTCATTAGCGGAAGTCGAGTCTTTAGGATCATGCCCGGCCATCACTCTCAAAAGCAGTGCGGCGTCCTCGACAGTTTTAGTGATGGGTCCAATTTGATCAAAACTGGACCCGAACGCAATAAGTCCGTAACGCGAAACTCTCCCGTACGTGGGTTTAAGTCCCACGACACCGCACATCGCAGCGGGCTGGCGAATCGATCCGCCCGTGTCACTGCCCAAAGCCGCCAAGGCCATATCGGCCGCCACGGCCGCGGCGGATCCGCCGCTGGAGCCGCCCGGGACGCGCTCTAAGTCCCAGGGATTGCGCACCGGCCCGTACGCGGATGTCTCCGAAGAAGAGCCGAAGGCAAACTCGTCCATATTGCATTGCCCCATAATCGCGGCACCGGCATCGGAAAGTTTTTGAATCACTGTCGCGTCGTAGGGAGGAATATAACCTTTCAGAATGTTGGAGGCGCAGGCGGTTTCCCATCCGCGCACGCAAATATTGTCTTTGACGGCGACCGGAACACCCGCCAAATCAGACATGGTTTCTCCGACCGGTTCGAGCAAACGGCTTTGATCTGTTCTAAGGAAGGCATTGATTTTTGGATTAAAAAGCTGAATGCGGTCCTTCAAAGCCGCGATAATGTTGTGATTGCCGTCGCGGCGGGCGACATCGATCGCCTCCTTGAGCGTCAATTGATATAAAAATTCGCTCATGATTCCTTGTCGACCACTTTGGGTACTTTGAAGAATTTGCCGTCGCTTAAGGGGGCTTGCTCCAGCACTTCATCTCGCACCGAACTGGGTTCCACCCGGTCCGGACGATAAACGTTTTCGAGATTCAAAACGTGGCTGGTGGGTTCAATCGCGTCGGTTTTCAGTTCGTTCAGTTTTTCAACATAGCCGAGAATGGATTGAATGTCCTTTCGGAGTTTATTCTTTTCTTCGGGCTTGAGTTGAATGCGGACGAGATCGACTATTTTTTCGATTTCAAACGCCATGCAATCTCCGTGATGAGTTTGACTTCAGGATGGGCGTTGCGTTATGGAAACGGTTATTAATTGCAGCCGGGCGAGCTCGATGACGATTGACAGGCGGATTTGCCGCAAGACCCTGCCGCCGGAGCCCCTTTGTCTTTCTTCGAAGCGTCTTGATAACTTTTGGAGCGGTAATCGGTTTGATAAAAGCCGGAACCTTTGAAGAGAATTCCCGAACCCACGCCGATCAGGCGCCGCACCTTGCGCTTGCTGCATTCCGGACAAACGCGCACAGGGCTTTCGCTCATCGATTGAAACTTTTCAAATTGATATCCGCAGGCATCGCATAAATAATCGTACGTAGGCACTTTCTTCCTCCAAAATTATTATAAGTGAGGCGGTATTGTAATCGGAAACAGGGGGTTTGACAAGGGTTCCGGACCGGGGCTGAGCCCAGCATATTAAATCGAACTATCGACGGTGAAAGCGGTTACGTCAAGTTGATCATTTCGGGATAGACGCCCCAAGCAAAAGACCATTTGCCCTGCCCGTCCCGGTGCAGGCAGGCCACGCCACCGGCATGAAATTCAATGATTTGGCCGGACGCGCTGCCCGTAATCAGAAAAGAACCGAGCTGCTCAAGAAGCGGTAAATGCCCGACGACCATCAACCCTTCGCGCTCATCTTCAATGCGGGCCACTTCATTGATCTCCTCGGCCATGATTTCAACATCATCATTGGGATTCAGGCCCACATGCTCTTCGCACAGTTCCTTGCGGTCGAGCGCTTCGGCAATCAGCTGCGCTGTTTCTATAGCCCGTTTTTTGCCGCTGTGCCAGATGCAATCAATTTCAATATTATTCTTTTTAAGATATTGGGCCACTTTAAGAATGTCTTTGCGGCCTTCTCTGGAAAGAGGACGTTCGGGATTGACATCCGCCCCTACGGCGTCGCCATGCCGCACTAAATAAAGCATCATAGAAAAGCTCCTTTTTTAATCGACGCGGTCTTTAACGTGAGTATGCATGAGTTTATTGAATGTTTCAAGGTGCACCCACTGCTTTAAATCCGGCATGCGGTCGATATAGACCTTGCCGATCAAATGGTCCGTTTCATGCTGCATCACGCGGGCATGAAACCCCCGCACCGTTTTTTGCACCTTTTCGCCTTTCGGCGTCCAAGCCTCAAAGGTCACTTCGCGGGCACGCGGCACAATGCCCCGGTAACCGGGAATGCTCAGACAGCCCTCCCAGTCACTCACGGTTTCTTTTGAAACACGCAGGATTCTGGGATTGATCCACACCTCGAGTGCAAAATCAAAAGAATCCGGATAACGCCGACTGCTTTGGCATTCCATCACGACCAGTTTCATGTCCAGCGCAACCTGATTCGCCGCAAGGCCCACGCCTTCATAAGCGCGCATGGTGCGGATCATTTTACGGATGATACCGCCGAATTTCTTAGAGCCGCATTCTTCCGGAACAATATCCCTGCAGCTTTTGCGCAGCAAGGGGTGGCCGATTCGTATCACTCGATAAGACGATTTTCCGAACATCTCAATTTAGATTCAATCCTTTAAGCGGTTGAATGCATTCGGGGACGTCGTTTTTGGGAGAATTGACGAGGGTGGAAACCTCGTAACACTCCATTTGCTTTTCATCGAACGGTTTGAGGATCGACTTGAGCTTTTTTATGTCCCCCACTGCCGGATCCAGCCAACTTGTTTCGTCTTGCTTGCGTAAAATGACCGGCATACGGTCATGCACGGGCTTCAGCAAACGGTTCGCGGTTGTCGTGATAATCGTGAATGACTCGAGCAAATCCCCCGCCGGATCTTTCCAAAGATCCCATAATCCCGCGAAGGCGAAGGGTTCGCCGGATTGCAATCCGATTCTCAAAGGAATGCGTCCTTTCGAATTTTTTCCGGCACTTTTCCACTCATAAAAACTATCAGCCAAAACCAGGCAGCGCCGATGCGCGAAAGATCGGCGGAAGCTCGGTTTCTCGGCCACAGTTTCAGCGCGCGCGTTGATCATTTTATGACCGATGGCAGGGTCTTTCGCCCAAAACGGCACGAATCCCCAGCGCATGAGTTTCAGCGTATTTTGATCCGCATCGCGCACCACAACGGGCGCACTTTGGCTGGGTGCAATGTTATACCGTTTCTTCAAAAGTACGCGTGTGCCTTGAAATCCGAAACGGGCCGCGAGTTTTTCCATGGAAACTGTTTCTGTATAACGTCCGCACATAGTCCCAATTGTAAAGCAAGAAAGCTAAGATCGAAAGAGCATTTCAATTGCTTTAGCCGACACACTGTGTTATTTATCTCTCATGGCATTCATTTTAGACCCTTTCCAAAAGGAAGCGATCGATTGGATCGAGAAAGAACACTCTGTTTTGGTTTCGGCGCCGACCGGCGCCGGCAAAACACTGATTGCCGAGCATGCCATTCATAAAGCGCTTTCCCGGGATGAACAAATCATTTACACCTCCCCTATCAAAACCTTAAGCAATCAAAAATACCGCGACTTTGTCAATCAATACGGCGACAAGGCCGGCATCTTGACTGGCGACGTGTCGCTTAACCCGGATGCTCCGGTTTTGATCATGACGACCGAAATCTACCGGAACTCGCTTTTTGAAACGCGCGACCGGATTCAAAAAATCGGCTGGGTCATTTTCGATGAAGTGCATTATCTCGACGATGTCGAACGCGGCACGGTATGGGAGGAGGCGCTACTTTTCACGCCTCCCGAAATACGTATCTTGGCACTTTCGGCTACCGTCCCGAATGTGAAGGAACTCGCCGAATGGATTCGCTTTGTGCACGAACGTCCGATTGCGGTGGTGCAGCATGATGAAAGGCCGGTGCCTCTGCATTTCTTTTTCCAGTGCCAGGGACGGCTGATGGATAACATGAAAAAATTGCGTCACGAAGGATATCTCAATCGCGACAATTGGAGATTGAGCCGCCGCGAACGCCGCCGGGGGTTTCAGCCCATGCGCGCTAAACCAAACCGGCTCGACCATCTGCTGGAACATTTGAAGCGTGAAAATAAATTACCGATGATTTATTTCGCTTTCGGAAGAAAAAAGACTGTGTATCTCGCCGAAGAGGCCGCGCGTTTTGATTTTGTCACAGCTGATGAACGCAGACAAATCACCGAAAAATACGAAAGTCTGCTTGAACGTTATGATCTGACGCAGGAGGCATCAGCCGAGGATTTGCGGCCGCTGGTTTCCCAAGGCATTGCCTATCATCATGCCGGCATGCTGCCCACTTTAAAAGAAGTCATTGAGCAACTTTTCACAAGCCGCCTGATCAAAGTGATTTTCACCACTGAAACCTTCGCGCTGGGAATCAATATGCCCGCCCGTACGGTGGTGTTTGATGAACTGGAGAAATTTTATGGTACCGGATTCCGTACTTTGAGAACGCGCGACTTTTATCAAATGGCGGGACGTGCCGGGCGCCGCGGCATGGATACGGAAGGTTTTGTGTATGTCCGGGTCAATCCGCGGGATGTGCCCTTCTCGGAAGTCGGGCGTATTTTATTCGGCAAACCGGAAACCATTCGCAGCCAGTTTAATACCACGTACGCGACATTGCTGAACCTTTACCGCGACATGGGCCGCAAGCTGCTTGAAATTTATCCGCGTTCTTTTCACTATTATCAGTCACCCGTCAAACGCCAAAAACAGGCTTATGAGTTGATCGAAAGGAAACTCGATTTACTGGAGGAAATGGAATATATTTCGCGGGAGGGCCTGATGGCCAAAGGCGAATTCGGGGCCTCGCTGTTTGGCTATGAGATGTTTCTGTCAGAAATGCATGCCGACGGCATCTTGGAAGCACTGGATGAGGTAAAATTAAACGTGCTTCTGGCAAGTTTGATTTTTGAGCCGCGTAAAAGCGATCACCCGCCCAAACTGAATAAAGACATGCGTGAACTCGAACAAGGTGTCCTGCATTACGCGCGGCTGATCCATAAAAAAGAAGCGCGCCACCGCGTTTCGCCCTACACCAAGCCGCCGCATTTTCATCTCACAAACGCGGTTGAGGCCTGGACTCAGGGAGACACCTTCGATGAAATTATGGCACTTACCACCACGGATGAAGGTGAATTGGTAAGGCATTTGCGGATGACGATTCAATTGCTGCGGGATCTGCTGCATGCGCCGGGGATTTCAGAATCGCTGCGCCGGACAGCCGAATCGGCGCGCATCAAAATCAACCGCGACGTGGTGGATGCCGAGCGGCAGCTGCGCTCTTAAACCTTCCCCGCTTCGTTCACTCTCTGCCGGATCGGATGAACCGTCTTGCCGAATTTTTCATCCATGAAACGGTTCAGCCGGTCCAATTCATGCTGCAACATCGGACCGGTCTCATAGGCCAGGCCGTCCCCCGGCAGGGCCAGATAGGGTTTTCCCGACTGCGTGGAAATGCTCGCTATATCATCTATGAATGATTGCGCCGTTAAAATCCGGTCGTAGCGCTGGCGGTATTTTTTGAACAAATGGTCGGCGGTTGTCCCGGCACTGTAGGTGATGCCATTGCGGTTAAATTTGTGAGGCGAATTGCGCGTTTCATTCAAAAGGTACATGATCTGGGTGCGTTCATAAACTTCGCCTTTGCCGTAATTGGCAACCAGTTTTCCGTAATAAGGACTTTTTGTGATAGGTCTCTCAGGCATGCTCGCGGGAATCGTCCCCGAAGGCGCCAGTTCAAAGCGCACGGTCATGCAGCCGGCTGTTATGAGCAAAGCCGCAATTAAAACGCCAGCCCTATGCCGCTTAAAATATTCGTTGTTTCCTTTTGACATGGCCTTAGAATAATCCCATGCGCATTCTGATTCAATTGCTTTTCTTGTTGCTGCTGATCCTGCTGATCGGCGTTTTGCTTTTCGGAATTTTTTGGGTGACCGGAAAAATCCGTGAAGAGCGCATTCTGCGCGAAATGATTGAGCGGCTTTCAGCCTCCTCGCGCGTTGCCGAGGTGGTGGTCACGGACCGCCGTTATGACCGCGCTACTGAACGCATACTGACATCCGTCCGCTTCCGCGAATTCGACGTCACGGGTGCGCCGCTTGAAACGCGGGAAATGCAATTCGCAAGCGATCTGATTCATTTCCAAACCCTCGTGATCCGTTTTGACGACAATTTGATCAAACACGGCGACCGGCTGCGCGGTAAAAGCGTTTACCTTTTTTTAAAGGCCTTCACGATTGACGGCCCGGAACCGAAGGCCGTCGTGCTGACTTCCATGGAAGATATTCCGCGGGGTTATAAAGTGCCCGGTGCGCGCAGCGATTTCGAGGAAAGATTGTGGGAATCTTTTTGGGCATACGCCTTAAGGCCCGAGGAACGTGTAAAGGAAGGTATTAAAAACGCTCAACTGGAAGCCCCGGGCATGAAATTTTTGCCGGGTTACCGTTATACACTGCATATCGAGCACAACGGCGGTCTGCGCATCGACACCGAACCGCTTCCTGAAATCCTTGATCTGGAAAAACTCCAACCGGTTTAATCCGATCAGCCCGAAACGATACGGCTGGCTTGCTCAAAAGCATTCTTTAATTCCCCGACTGCGCTCTCAACGTCGTGTTTTACTTTCTCGCGTTGATCCTCCGGCGCCGCCTTTAAGTCATCGAGATGCTGCAACGCAACAGGTTCCCGCTCGCGAAACTGTTTGATATATTCGAAACACTTTTTTTTGACCTCGTGCGGGCTTTTGTCCGCTTTGGTCTGAATGCGGTCAAGCCCTTCCGACCAGACTTGAATTTGTTTTTCTGTTTCCGCACAATAGGCTTGCTCCGGATCCATAATCCCCCCTTGGGTTGATGTTGAATGGCTCCCGTTATAAAACCGCGATATCCACATTGTCAAAATTGCGGCCGTAAAATTTCATGTAATCGACTTTACGCTCAAGCGACTCAATGACAGCGTGATTAAAATTCACTTTCTCGAATTTCTGGGCGCTGCCCAAACCGCCCGGACTGAACACATTGATTTCCATGAGTTTATCACCCACGATGTCCAGTCCGACGAGAAACATGCCGTCCTGCACCAGTTTGGGACGCACAATTTCCACTAATTTAAGTTGTGCATCCGTCACTTCCGCGCGGCGCAGGCGGCCGCCGGCGTGAATGTTGCTGCGAATATCATCCCCGAAACGAACGCGCCGAAAGGCGGCATACCTCCCGCGATACTTAAGCGCGCGGCCGTTCATCACAAATAAACGCATATCTCCTTCTTTGGCCGCTTCAAGATATTCCTGCGCGATTACATAACCGTCGCGGCTGACGGCATCGATCATCTGATTCAAATTACCCATGTTGCTCGGAACAACCAAAAAAACACCCTGTCCGCCCGAACCCTGCAGTGGTTTCAAGACAATGCGTCCGCCCTGTTCTTTGGCAAATTCCTTGATTTCATTGCGGTCACGCGTGATGAGTGTCCTCGGACGCACCTGCTCTGGAAATAATTGAAAGTACATTTTGTTGTTGGCTTTCGCGAGACCGTTCGGGTCATTTAGTACTATCACACCGTGGCGCATGGCGAGGCGGCCGAAAATAATTCCCGCATTCTGCGCCCAGGACCGGAATCCTGTATCCGCGGACGGGTCGCTTCGCAGCATCAAAATGTCCAAATCATCTACCGTGATTCTTTCGATAAGCGCTTTTTTACCCTTCATATCATGAATAAAGATGTCAGACGACTTGTATTTGCGGTCCGGTACACGCCTCGCGCGCGCATGAATTTTTTCATCCGGGTCATAGGCAAAATCACCCGCGCCCATAAGCCAGACTTCGTGACCGCGGTTTTTAGCCGACATCGCAAGCCGCGTCGTCGTGTAACCGGCCAGTTCCGAATATATGTCATTGACCACAAATCCGATTTTCATGACTTCACTCCTTTTCCATCAATTCGTGGATATCGATACCGCGTTTTAGTTGTTCGAGTTTTCTCAACGTATCGCGTTTGTGCATGTAACGCGGCATCAGCGGCGGCGGTTTGAGCACCTTGCGCGCCAACAACTCCTGAATAATTCCGACATGCGACAGGGCAATTTTCCCGACGAAAAGCGGCTCGAGTTCTCCGCCGGTTTTAAGATACGTTAAAAGTTCCGTCAATCCCTGCAAATAGATCAGATCTTTGGTCAATCCTCCTCCTCGGTAAACACGTACGACGATATTAAACGCCATGCGTGCATCAAAACCGTGCTGATCGACAAGGCGCTGAAACGCCTCGATAAAGGAACAGCCATCAATCAAATCTTTAATCGCCAGGATGCGCGCGGCCAAAACGCGCCAGCGGGATGGACTGAGGCCTCCCACTAAATATTCGGCCAACACCGCGAGTCCTTCCTGCAAACCTTCATAACCCGCCAAGCCGGTTTGCAGCTGCAAGAAAGGCTGAGCTTTGCCGTTGTAATAGGTCAAAAGATGCGTCCCGATTTCATGCTGAATGAGCGCTTCAACGCGGTCGGGCGGAATTTGAGAGCGCAAACCCACCAGCAAATCCCCGTGCAGCACGAAATTGCCGACAATGTCTTCGCGAATGCGCACTTCCGCCCGCACAATCTCATTGATGCCGCGCAGAAATTCAATCTCCTGACGCGCGCGGCGCGCGAAGATCTCGGCGTTGACCGGCTTCGGACGACCACCCGACGCGCGCTCCCGCGTGAACCGCTTCAGAATTTTGCGCGCCGTATCATAGAGCTTGTCATCCACGCCGCCGTAAAGCTGCAGACTGCCGTAGAGAAAATTACGCGTGCTGCGATAAGTCAGCATGGTCAGTTTTTGATCCAGCTCATGCTGCTTTTCACGGAACAGATGGCTCAGCGTCGGATCTTCGATTCGTGTAATGGGAATGTCAAATAAGCGTCGCTTAATCAGTACGGGGTCGAGCGGAATCGGCCGGTAGTAGAATATTGGTACACGGTCAAAATGCTTGCGCCTGAAATAATTCCAGGCTACATCAGTATTGACGGGGGTTGCGAGCAACAAGAAATCGAAAGCATGATTCACTTCGGCAAGGCGCCGATCCGCTTCCCACACGGCCTTGACCATGGCGCGCCGGCCAAGCGTTTGATAATGCCCGGGCTTTTGTGAAGTCTGTGTGCTCGCAAATTCGTAAAAGGTTTGTTTAAATGCGCGCGACAATCCATGATGCAAAGTCTGCAAAACAAGCGGGTAATGTTCATCGCGCTCCGTACTGCGGTAAATAGGCGCTATTTCCAATCCGACCACATAGCAGCGGAACCGCTTGGCATCGGCTGCGCTTAAAAGCGGTTTCAACTTGGGCGGAGTCGGATCCTTGCGATAATTGATTTCAATTTGGGATTTTGCCTTTAACACGCGGATTTGTTTCAATGTCTCTTCCAGTTTCAGCAACGTCGAACTTAAAGCGCCGTAGCGGCGGTCGCGCGTCATGATGCGGAAGCTCGGCAAAACGGCTTTGCCGGATGGGGGCTTGACGGGCGAAATCCGATCCGCGGGCCAGATTTCAAGCAGCAGGAAAGCACCGAATTTGGCGGAAAGCGTCTTGACGACTGTGAGCAGCAGCATCGATAGCGAACGGTGATAATCGGCATCGCCCGACGCGATCAAATAAGACGCCTCGCCCATCACCAGATGGCGGGTATGATCGTCGCAGCCGGCCTGCGGATGACGGAAGACGCACAAAAAAGGCAGCGAGCGGTCGATATGAATACGGCCTCCGGTGAGCGTGCGGCGGATCTTCAAATTCGATCTTAGCCGCGATTCGATAGTACGGACTAACTCCTCAAATGTCAGCTTATTGGTTTTTATTTTTTCTCGCATACTGTTTCAAGTTCCTCCAAAACACCGGGTACCGTGGTTTTTAGGACAGCCGCGAGTTCCTGAATGGCCGCGGGGTCCGGCTTACCAGTCCATTCATCCATGAATATTTTTTTGAACTCGAGCGCCAGGACACAGGCAGAATACGGAAATTCTTTGTGAATCCACTCGGACATGTAGCCGCCGCGGAATTTCACATTCTCGCGCACATCCAGCGCCTTGCCCTTGAACCGGCAAGCGCGCAAGTCTTTCATAAACCGTTCCACTAAAGCACCCCAACGCGCGCGGTTCAATGTTCTCGTGCCGACATTGATATCAGGATTTTGCGCAGGATCATCCGGTGGGGCTTTGGGACCGCCGCGCCGATGATTGTAAGAATGAATGTCAAAGACCGCAAAGACGCCGTATTGTTTTTTTAACTTTTCAAGCAAGGTCGCGAGCTGTTTATAAAAATCATCGTAAAGCGCAAGAGAATCATTCAGCGCCTCCTGCGGCAAAGTGCCCTTCCATAACTTCAACCCCCAGCAATCTTCGGGCTTCCGATAGACTGCCCTTTCCCGCGCCCGGTTAAGATCCACTTCAAATCGGGACATAAAAACGGTTATCCGGTTGGGAGCTACAACGGTCCATTCCCCTGTATAGGGGTCTTCCTCCCGCAACCGATCGGCTTCGGCCAGCCGTATCAGACCGGCCAAATCCGGCCGGATGCCGTGACCATGATGAATGGCCGTCGCGACCAGTGGCAAAGCCCCTTTTTGAATCTCCCAATTGCTGTTAGTCTGCATCCGGTAATAAGTTAGGTTATGGTTTCCTGTTATATTCTATATTAAGTATAACGCATAAATGATCTATTCTTAAAGAATTGCAGGCTTTAGTTTTTATATGGAATAGCCGAGGTATAATATATATAAAAACGAGGAAGGAGTGTTTCTATGGCACCATTTTCACAACAGCAACCGGGGCAACCCCCCAAACCGGGTCAACCGCAGCCTCCAAAGCCGGGACAACCGGGACAGCCACAGCAACCCAAACCGGGTCAACCGCAACAACCCAAACCCGGAGGACCTCCGAAACCCGCACAGCCTCAACCTCAACAACCCAAACCGGGCGGGCCTCCTAAATAACAAGTCCGGAATTTGATATACAAGGTATCAAGGGACAGTCTCCATATTCGGGACTGTCCCTTTTTATTTTTTATTTTATCTCTTATTTGAATTAGTGATTAAGCGTTATAGCTTAGCGCCGCAAAAACGGCTATAAAACGCATCCACATCATGACCGACCTTATGGCACTTCGGGTAAAAATACCGCTGCAATATCGAAAGCGAGACATCCTTATTTTTTGAATAGACCGTCCACGCTGAAACGGCCGGCGCCCGTAAAAAGCAGGCATCCTGCCATTGTGCCATAGGCAAAGCTCAGCTCTTGATAGCCAAATGGATCTTCGACGGGCCAAAACGAATAAAAGGCCACGGCCATTGTCACAAAGACAAAAAAGGCAGCGAGTCGCGTCAGCAGGCCAATCATGATAAGACAGCCGCCGACGAATTCCGACAAGGCCGCCGCCCAGGCGAAAAATTCGGGCGACTGAAAACCCATGCCTGCGATCTGCTCAGCAAACAATTGAATTTTACCGCCGAAAATTTTACCGAAACCGTGAAAACCGATTCCAAAACCCATTAAAATCCTGAGCCATAAAAGACCGCCGTTGACCAGTTTTTCATTCAGTTGCGCCATGGTGATGCTCCTTTCAGATTTTTTCAGGGACGCTCTTCAGCAAATTCGCGGTAATTGTTCGCCCGAAATCATATCTAAAATGCGCCGGGTTCCGATCCGGCTCATTAAAGTCACTTGTCCAGGGCTTTTCTCAGAAGCCTTTCCGATGATGGACGCTCCGCGCCCGAGCTCGTGTGATTGCATCAAAGCCAACGCGCGCCCGGCGTCTTCTGCGGCCACAAACGCGATCAATCTCCCTTCGTTGGCGACATAAAAAGGATCCAAGCCCAAAATTTCACAAGCGCCCCGGACTTGCCCGTCCAAATGAACCGCCCGCTCGTCAATTTCAAAAGTAAGGCCCCCGGCCTGCGCAAGTTCATTTAGAGCGGCTGCCAATCCGCCGCGCGTGAGATCCCGCAGGCAGTGAATTTGAATCCCGGCCGAGATCAGTTTCAACACAAGCTCCGCAAGCGGTGCCGAATCACTTTCAACGGTGCTTTCGAATTGAAGTCCTTCCCGTTCGGCCATAATCGCAATGCCGTGCCGGCCGATGTCGCCGTTGATGAGGATGGCATCGCCGAGTTGAATTTGCTTCGGACCGACGATCAGATCATGTTCAAACACACCCACGCCGGCCGTGTTGATAAAAATACCGTCGCCTTTGCCTTTATCGACAACTTTGGTATCGCCGGTAACGAGTTGAACGCCCGCCTTTTCAGCCGCCATTTTCATCGATTTAACAATCCGCCACAGCGTGTCCATGGGCAGGCCTTCCTCAAGAATAAAACCGGCGCTCAGATAAAGTGGCCTGGCGCCGCACATCGCCAAGTCATTGACCGTCCCGTAAACCGCCAAAGAACCGATATCACCGCCCGGAAAAAACAAAGGGTGCACGACGTAAGAATCCGTGGTGAAAGCTACTTTACCGCCCGCTACCGGCAGAATCGCACCGTCATGCCTGGTTTTCAAAAAAGGGTTTTCAAACTCGGGCAGAATCATTTTTTCGATCAGTTGGTTCATCAGTCTGCCGCCGCCGCCGTGCGCAAGCAACACATGCGGGTAATCCGACAGAGACAACGGACATTGAAGCGTAAAACTATTTTCTTTATTCATACGGGATTCTCCGCTCGATAATGACGATAACGGTAATAGGCAGCGCATGCACCTTCGGAAGAAACCATTGTGGCACCCAAGGGACGGTCAGGCGTACAGCGCGTGCCGAATGCCGCGCACTCATAGGGCTTCGTGATCCCCTGCAAAATCAAACCGCTGATACATTCCGGCGATTCCTCCGCGCACACTTCAGCGACACCGAAACGTATCTCGGCATCGAAATCACGGTATTTATCTTGCAGTGCGAGTCCGCTATGCGGAATTTCACCTACACCGCGCCATTTCCGCGGTATGACACAAAAAACTTCATTGATAATTTCCTGCGCGGGGCGGTTTCCGTCGCGTCGCACGGCGCGCGCATATTGATTTTCAACCGCACACCGCCCTTCCTCCAATTGTTTGACACATAGGTAAATACCTTCAAGAATATCCAAAGGTTCAAATCCCGTCACAACGATCGGAACCCCGAATTTGCGCACAATCGGTTCATATTCGGTATACCCCATGACGGTACACACGTGCCCGGCGGCGAGAAATCCCTGCACCCGGTTTTGCGGTGATGAAAGAATCGCTTCCATGGCGGGAGGAACGAGTACATGCGAAACGAGGATTGTGAAATTTTGAATGCCCTTTTGAAAGGCTTGATAAACCGCCATCGCATTCGCGGGGGCCGTGGTTTCAAATCCGACGGCGAAGAAAACCACCTGCTTATCCGGATGCTGTTCCGCGAGCTTCAGTGCGTCCAACGGTGAATAGACGATGCGCACATCCCCGCCTTGCGCCTTCACGCTGAATAAATCCTTTTTCGACCCCGGAACACGCAGCATATCTCCGAATGAACAGAAAATCACCCGCGGCTTGGAAGCGATTTCTACGGCCTTATCGACAAGCTCAAGCGGTGTAACGCACACGGGACAACCCGGTCCGTGCACCAGGGTGATGTCTCGCGGCAAAAGCTCATCGACGCCGAATTTCACGATCGCATGCGTCTGCCCACCGCACACTTCCATAATCGTCCAAGGCCGGGTTGTCGTCTTGGCGATCAAACGTGCATATTTTTTGGCCGATCCCGCGTCCCGGTATTCGTCAATAAATTTCATGCTTCTCCCGCTTCAAGTTCCTGCAGTTCGTCCATTTGTTTTAAATACTCAAACACTTTTCCGGCCTCTTTTTCGTCCACTGTGCTGATGGCAAACCCGACATGCACGAGCACATAATCGCCTGCCTTCGCTTCGGGGACATAAGCCAGATTGACTTCTTTCACAATACCGCTGAAATTGACCCGGCCCTTACGTTCCAGAGGATTGTCACCCATGATAGCCGTAATTTTTCCGGGTACAGCCAGACACATATTTTATCCCTCCGCCCTCAAAGCCGCGACCGTCTGCCCCAATGCAATTCCTCCGTCATTTGGAGGAATTCTTTGATGCCAATAGGGCCGAAATCCGCGCTTTTTCAGGATTTCAATCGTCCGCTCCGTGAGATATTTATTTTGAAAGCATCCTCCCGAAAGCATAACCTTTTCTTCTCCCACCCGTTCAGCCACCCGGCAGGCCGCTTCCGCAAGTGTGTTGTGAAATTTCGCCGAAATCAGTCCGGCGCTTTCATTTTTGCGCAAGTCTTCAAGAAGCGCCCTCACGAGCGGCTCCCAATCAATGATCGACGGATCGCCCTCCGTCATGAGTAAAGGATAGCTTTCATCCGTTCGAAAATCATACGCTGCAAATTCCAACCGCATGGCCGCTTGCCCTTCGAAACGGATGACCTGGTGAAGTCCCGCAAGCGAGGCCACCGCATCGAACAAGCGCCCGGCACTTGAAGTTCGCGGTGATTGAATCCCCTTTGCAAGCATCATCCGCAAAACAGAAAGTTCCGGGACGGAAAATGCACGCACGGGATGATATTGCTTCATGTTAATAACATCCGAACCGAAGATTTCGTAAAGCACGGCGAGGGCCGTACGGCGCGGTTCACGGACGGCCGTCTCTCCGCCGGGTAAACGAAAAGTTCTAAAATGAGCCGCTCGTTCAAAGGTCAAATTGGGAAGAATGCGCAAAAATTCACCGCCCCAAACGGTGCCGTCGGGTCCGTAACCTGACCCGTCCCATGCGATTCCAAGGACCGGTCCATCCAGCTCGTTTTCAGTCATGCAGGCAAGAATATGCGCATGATGATGTTGAACCGAAATCACGGGCAGTTGAGTCCTTCGGGCATATTGAGTGGAAAGATAATCTGGATGCAAGTCGCAGGCGATGCGTTCGGGCTTAGAATCATAAAGTTCACCGAACTCCGCGATTGTTTTTTTAAACGTTTCATAGGCTTGCGCTGTTTCCAAATCCCCGATGTGTTGACTGATAAATACACCTCCGGGATTCGAAATCGCAATCGCATTTTTAAGATGTGCGCCCACCGCTAAAACGCCAGAGCGTATTTTTTGAGCTGGTACGGGCAGGGGCGCAAAGCCACGCGCTCGGCGCAGCACCAGTTCCCGTTCCGCCATCACGCGCACAATCGAGTCATCCACCGGCCGCGCAATCGGCCGGTTATGCACGAGAAAAAGGTCCGCAATTTTTCTGAGCCGCTCAAGCGCCTCATGCTCATGGATGCATATGGGCTCACCCGCGAGGTTGCCGCTCGTCGCAATCATGGGTGCTTTGAATCTCTTCAGCAAAAGATGATGCAGGGGCGTATAAGGCAGCATCACGCCGAGATAAGGATTATCCGGCGCCACGGATGGCGCCAAATCCGGCTTTCTCCTGCGTAATAAAACAATCGGAGCTTCCGGCGATCGCAACAAACGCTCTTCAAGCTCCGAGACAAAACAATCTTGCCTCACCGTTTCCAAATCGGGGTACATGACCGCAAAGGGTTTTTCTTCACGCCGTTTTTTTTGCCGCAGACGAAGCGTTGCCGCATCATTGCGCGCATCACAGATCAGTTGAAAACCACCCAGGCTTTTGATGGCGACGATTTTTCCCTTACAAACAAATTCGACAGTCCGGTCCAAAGCCTCCGATTTCAAGGCGAGGACGTCACCCGCCTCATTCCATAACGTAAGTTGCGGCCCGCATGCTGCGCAGGCGTTGGGTTGAGCATGAAAGCGACGATTCGCAGGATTTTCATACTCGAACAGGCAAATCTTACACATCGCAAATTTTTTCATCGTGGTATTATTGCGGTCGTACGGAAGGGATTCTACGATGCTGTAACGCGGCCCGCAGTGGGTACAGTTCGTAAACGGATACAGATAGCGCCGGCTGGTTGGATCGAAAATCTCCTCCACGCATTCGCGGCATGTCGCAATGTCCGGGAGTACGATCGCTGATTTATCTCCCGATACATCGCTATCCCGGATTTCAAATCGCTCATAACCCCCCGCATCCAACCAAGATGTTTCAAGACTCTGAATCACCGCGCGTGACGGTTTATCGGATTCTATCTTTACAAGAAACCTCTCAAGCCGGTTTTTTTCACCCTCCGCTTCGATTTGAATCCCCTGTGCCGTATTACCGACCCAGCCGGCGAGATCAAGACCGGTCCCGAGCCGATAAATAAAAGGACGAAATCCGACGCCCTGAACGGCGCCTCGAATCACGATACGCACCCGTGCTATGGTTGAATTTAAAAGCGTGCCATTCATGACGTCTGATTTATTTTCTTTTGCGCTTTTGTTTGTTTACAGTCGCAGCGGCGATTTCCTTGGCGCGTTTCGCGGGATAACCCCGCTTCAGGGCACTTTCTTTAATATGCTCGTACTGACGTTCCTCTTTCGCAGACGCACCGCGCAATCGTCTTCCTCCGGGCATAAAAACCTCCTTAGGACTCTAATGTCACATCTTCCAAAAGGATTTCCTGTGCATGCGGGTCGGTGATATCCGAAAGCATTTCCACTTCGACGAGCGCCCCCTCCGCCGCGGTATGGCGTGAAGCATCCTCAAAATGCTCCCG
Source organism: Candidatus Omnitrophota bacterium (assembly GCA_041585205.1). Taxonomy (GTDB): domain Bacteria; phylum Omnitrophota; class Omnitrophia; order Omnitrophales; family Aquincolibacteriaceae; genus JBFHCO01. The sequence continues at coordinate 30,860 of JBFHCO010000006.1, forward strand.
AAAATGGCCGGGCGTCATATGTGAAAGGGCTCCGAGCTTCACTTTAATGCCAACCGCACGCTTGGCCTTTTGCTCTCTGACCACGCATTCGATTTTACGAATCAAATCTGAAATAAGATGCGCTTCATGCATGGGTTACCTTTCCGGAACATACGCGCGGATATCCCGCAAAATTCTGTCGGCGACCTCTTCCGCCGCCCGGCTGATTTCAGGCGACACGGACGTCCCCGCTTTAAAGTTTTTGCCTTCAATTCCAAACACAATTAATCGCTCAGGCAATCGTTCGAGTGAGCGGGCTAATTCCACCGCTTCGGCCAGGCTGAAGGCATGTGTTGAATAGCGGAAAAATTTCGAAGGAATTCTTTCCTGCCGCACATCAAAGCGATATACCGTGCCGGGCCGGGCGCCCGAATCGACGGCGTCGACGACAATGACATGCTCCCGGTCCTTCCAAATATCGATTAAAACCGCGCCTTCGCCCATCGCTTCCATCAATTCAATGTCTATCAGATTTTGCGCTTTTAATTTCTCAAGCACAATCAGACCCGCCCGGTCGTCGCTGCGGTAAGGATTTCCGATGCCGATCACCAAGGGTTTAACATTCATGTTCTTTCAATTTCCAATTTCAGGAAATGGGTGGCGCATGATATACAAGGGTCATAATTACGAATCGCTTGTTCGCATTGCCACTGCAGTTTGTCCGCGGGAAGTTGGATGTATTTCGGAACGAAATGTCGCAGGTCGTTTTCGATGGTTTTTTGATTTTGGGATGTGGGTGGAACGATTTTGGCATCTAAAATCATACCCTTTTCATCCAATTTGTAGCGGTGAAATAAACTCCCCCGCGGCGCCTCGGTACAGCCGTAACCCGTTCCGGCGCGGGGTTCGACAGACACCGCCGGCCGGTCGGGCATTTCATATTGATCAATCAGCCTTAAGGCTTCATCGCAGACATACAGCACTTCGACACTGCGCACGATGATGCTTTGAAAGGGGTTCGTGCACACGTCGCTCAAGCCGGATTCCTTAGCCGCTTCTTGCGCAAGGGGTGAGAGTTTTTTGAAATTGAGATTGTAACGCGCGAGCGGCCCCATGAAATAAGCGCCGCGCCCCTTAATCGTACAGTGCAGGGCATTTGAATGCGCGACATGCTCTTCCTCGAAATGGCGATCAAAATCCCGGACTGCGATATCCAACCCTTTATTCGAAATGAGGCGGCCTTCATTGAAGGGATATTCCTCCGGATGGCTCAATGAAACGTATTCATAATCCTGCATAAAATCGGGGAAAGGGAATTTGGAGACCCAGCGCACGGTTTCAAGGGCCGCTTCGCGCGCCCATTTGAGCGGTTCCGCAAGGGACCGTAGCTCCGCCTTCGTGGGGACTTTATAAAAACCGCCTACGCGGACATTAATCGGATGGACGGCCCGTCCCCCCAAAAAAGAAATCAAAGCATTGCCGGTTTTTTTAAGCTGCAGACCGCGCTCCACGATCTTGGGAAAATCTTTTGCCATGCGGATCGCATCATCATATCCCAGAAAATCGGGTGCATGCAGCATATAGATATGAAGCGTGTGGCTTTCGATCCATTCTCCGCAATATATCAGCCGACGCAGTGCGCGCAGCTGGCCGTCTACCTTTATACCGAAGGCATCTTCGATCGCATGCGCCGAACTCATTTGATATGCAATCGGGCAAATCCCGCAAATGCGCGCGGTGATATCGGGGGCTTCCGAGAACTTGCGCTCCCTTAGAAACGCCTCAAAAAAACGCGGTGGCTCAAAAATTTTAAGTTTCACGTCCTTAACTCTGTTGTCTTTGATTTTGATGTACAAGGCCCCTTCGCCTTCCACCCGCGCGAGATAATCCACCTTGATCGTCGTCGTTTTTTTCTTAACCATGCTTTTTCCCGCGTTTCTGGATCATTTCCTGCGCTTCACTTTCCTTACGGAACGCTTCCGCATAAGCGTTGAAGCCGCGATAGGCTTGCACGAGCGTTTCCTGCGGCACGCCGAGATGCTTCCACCATTCGCTGAGTGAAACCGTGTTGGGTGTTTCCTTCGGACCGTAACAGCCGTAGCAACCCCGATTATAGGCCGGGCAAATCGCGCCGCATCCGGCATGCGTGACGGGACCCAGACACGGAATACCCTGCGCTACCATCACGCACACGGTGTGCCGCTGTTTGCATTCGACACAGACGCTGTGCGGCGGTGTATTGGGACGGCGCTCATTCAAAAAGGCGCTGATTACCTCGACAAGCTGCTTCTTATTAATGGGACATCCGCGCAGCTCAAAATCCACGAAGACATGGTCCGCGATAGGTGTCGATTTGCTCAAGGTGCTGATATACTCCGGTGTGGCGTAGACAATCGAAATAAATTCCTTCACGTTCTTGAAATTGCGCAACGCCTGAATGCCGCCTGCCGTGGCGCAGGCACCGATTGTGACCAGATACTTCGATTGGCGGCGGATTTTATGAATGCGCTCGGCATCATGCGGTGTCGTGATCGAGCCTTCGACCAAAGACAAATCATAAGGCCCTGCAATGACGGCGCGCGAAGCCTCGACAAAATTAGCGATTTCAATTTCACCGGCCACGGCCAAGAGCTCATCCTCGCAATCGAGCAGACTCAATTGACAGCCGTCGCAGGATGCGAATTTCCATACCGCCATTTTTGGTTTTTTGGTCTTTCTCATATTTCCCGCTGAGAAAAAATCCAGCTGATGCGGTCATAGCGGAACACGGGACCGTCCTTACAGATGAAGGTCGGCCCATACTGGCAATGCCCGCAAAACCCGATTGCGCATTTCATATTCCGTTCCATCGAAAGATAAATCTGATGCTCACCCAGCCCCCTTTTTAAAAGCCCTGCCACAGTAAATCGCATCATGATCTCCGGACCGCATACCATCGCCACCGCGTTCTTGGGATCAAACGGCGCGCTCGGAATCAATGCGGGCACTACACCCACGGTGCCGCGCCATTTCCCCGCGGCACGGTCAACCGTTATATAAAACTCCAAATCGTATTTCCTGCGCCAAGCTTCGATTTCTTTTACATAAAGCAAATCACGGGGCGTGCGCGTACCGTATAAAAGTACGACTCGGCGGTACTTATCGCGATTTGTGAGACATTCAAAAAGCGCCGGTTTGAGCGGTGCAAGACCGATTCCTCCGGCTATCAGAATAACATCTTTGCCGCGTGCTTCGGCGACCGGCCACGCGCTACCGAAGGGACCCCGGAGCCCGAGTTGCTCGCCTATCTTGATGTGACGCAATGCTTGTGTCACCATACCGACGACGCGCGTTGTGTGAACAAACCGCTCCGGACGCTCCGTCCCGTTCGCAATCGAAATGGGCACTTCGCCCACGCCGAAAACATAAAGCATGTTGAATTGTCCCGGGGTGAAGGCTGGCCGGGGATTTCCATTGCCAGGCTCGATTTCCAGGGTAAACGTGTCGTCCGTATCCTGACGCATACGGCGGACCACATACGGCTCGGGCACCATCGGATCGGCAAGCGGTTTTAATGTCACGTTTTCCTCGAGGGCCCGTAAACGTCCATTAAATGCATGCGCGCCGTCTGCAACCTTTCCACCATAATTTTGGCGAAACGTTTCATCATTTCATAGCCGAGACGAGGATCTTCCTCGCATTTTTTACGCAGACATTTTCCGTCCAAGGCCAAGGCATGCGTCGGTTCTGCGGCGCGGGCATCAAAGTGCCAGCGATAGGGAGGAAAAAGCCACGACCAACCCACGATGTCTCCTTCCTCCAAAGTTTGAACGGTGATTGATCCCCGGCCGGGGGCACCCATCTCAAGCGCCACACGCCCCTGCCGTATCAGATAAAAGTGATTCGCTTCCCTGCCCTCACGGAAAATAAATTGATCCGGTTCAAAACGGACATTTTTTGCGCAGCCGGCCAGCAGCTCCAAATATTCAGAGGGCAATTTTTCAAAAAAGGCGCACTGCTTCAAGATTTCTGCCAAAGATTTTTTTTCCATAGGATTCCGTTCCTTTTTCTTATGCGCGAATTTCACTCTCGCGAATGACGCGCACTTCCTCGGTGATATCAATTGCGACCGGACACCATGTAATACATCGGCCGCAACCGACGCATCCCGAGGTTCCGAATTGATCAATCCAAGTCGCTAGCTTATGGGTCATCCATTGCCGATAGCGGCTTTTGGTCGTCGGTCTCACGCTACCGCCGTGAATGTATGAAAAATCCATCGTAAAACAAGAATCCCATTTGCGCCAGCGCTCGGCATGTTCTCCTTGAAGGTCGGTCACATCTTCCACTGTACTGCAAAAGCACGTGGGGCAAACCATGGTGCAGTTTGCGCAGGTTAAGCAACGCGAAGCAACATGATCCCAGCGCGGATGATCCAGATTGCGGTATAAAAGATCTTTAATGCCGGCTGTGTCCATGGTGCGGCCCATTTGCGACGCGGTATGATTCACGATGCGCTCGGCCTTGTCTTCGTCTTCTAAGGACGCGTCCCCGTGCGGAATATCTCGGAGGATGTTCGCGCCCGTTTCCGTTCCGATCTCGACCAAAAAATAATGACGGCTGTTTTCCAATATCTCCGTCAGCGCAAGATCGAAACCAAAGGTCGATTTCGGACCCGTCTTCATTGAAACACAAAAGCAGGTTCCGCCGGCTTGACCGCAATGGACTGCGATGATCAAGGCATTCTCACGCCGCGCCTTATAAGTCGGATCGGCGCAAGTCCCATCCTTAAAAACTTTATCCTGGGTAAAAATAGCGTGCAGGTCGCAGGAGCGGACTCCGAGAAAGGCAAATTTTGACGGCGATTGATGCTCCGGGATAATTTGAACGGCACCGCCCTGGCGCTTGGCCTGCCACAGGCGCATGGCGGGAGGATTCAGGAATTTTTTCCAGGAATGGGGACCGACCGCGTATCCAAAAAGGGCCCGGTCGTTTCTTTTTTTCAGCCGGTACGTGCCGCCTTCCTGCTCATCCGTCCAGCCGGCAGGAAGATCGTCCACCGACGTAATGGTATCAAAGACAATTGCCGCCTCCCGAATAGTGGGGCCGATGATCTGATAGCCCCTCTGGCTGATTGCGGTCAGGAGACCTTTAAAATGAAGCACCTCAACAACGGCTTTTTTCGAATCAACTGG
>JBFHCO010000007.1:0-30705 GCA_041585205.1 Candidatus Omnitrophota bacterium
CACCTTTTCGGGCCCCCGTCGAGCTTTTTATTTCTTAGGTTCTAAGCGTATTCGTTTATTCATGCGGGATCTGGATGTCCAAAAAAAGGGAAAGCAGCGCATTCTTATTACGAGCTCGGACCTGAATTTTCCGCATCAACTTGTTTTAAGACAACTTGAGCCTGATAGCATTGAATTTCGCATAGAAGAAAAACCGACGGAAGATACTGCTAATTCGTAGGTTAAATTGAGGAGCGAATCCATGGAACAAATTGATCTCTTTGCGCCGTTTGCAGAAAAATTTTTTGAGCGCGATCCCGCGGGAGGCGCGCACTACTTGGAAACCGTGGTTGAAGAAGACGCCATCGCCATCGTCAAAGCGCTGCCGCCGCATCTTTCCGCTAAGGCGTTTCCGTACCTTCAGGATCACTTGGCGGCGGTTATCATGCGCGAATTACCCACGGAGCTTTTTCATCAGATCGCCGAAAAACTTGATCCGCAGCAGGGGGCCGGAATTTTCATGCGTTTGCCGGACGAAGTCCGTAAAGGACTTTTGGAGCACATGCCGGAAAAACTCAAGCGTGAAATTCAAGAGCTGTTGACTTATCCCGAGGACAGCGCGGGCCGGCTGATGAGCGTTGATTTCATCGCATTCCATACGGACGTGAGAGTTCAGGACGTGATTCAGAAAATCCGACAGCTCGCACAGACGAAATTTCCGTCATCTTATGTTTATGTCATCAATCGGGAAAATCATTTGGTCGGCGTTATCAATATGCGGGATTTGATGATTGCGGATCCGCAGCAAAAACTGGATGAAGTCATGCGTAAAGAAGTGTTTACGGTCAATTGTTTCGAAGACCGCGAGCAACTTGCTCTTATGTTTCAAAAGCGCAAATACTTTGCGGCGCCCGTCGTGGACAATGAAAACAGGCTGCTTGGAATCATCAAAGCGGAACAATTGCTCGGCGGGATTCAGGAAGAAGCCATGGAAGATATTCAAAGGATGTTCGGTGCCGGCGGCGATGAAAGGGTATTTTCTCCCGTTTCCTATTCACTGAAAAAAAGGCTGCCGTGGCTTCATGTCAATTTGGCAACGGCTTTCCTCGCGGCTTCCGTGGTTGCCTTGTTTGAAGGGATTATCGCCAAGATCACGGTTCTCGCGGTTTATCTGCCGGTTGTAGCCGGCCAGGGCGGTAATGCCGGAGCGCAATCTTTGGCCGTCGTGATGCGCGGACTGGTGATGCGGGAAATTCCCGCCAAAAAGGTGCGGCAATTGATTTTCAAGGAATCATTAATCGGTCTAGTGAACGGTCTTGTGATCGGCGTAGTCACATCCGTCATTGCATGGTTTTGGCAGGGAAACCCATTTATGGGTTTAGTGATCGGACTGGGCATGGTGGTCAATTTAGTCATCGCGGGATTTGCCGGTTCAGCCATTCCGCTGGCCATGAAGGGTATGGGACTTGATCCCGCTCAATGCTCTAACATTATTTTAACTACCGTCACGGACGTGATGGGTTTTTTTGCGTTTTTAGGTTTTGCTGTATTATTCCAAAATTTTCTTATTTAATTTAATTTTTTGCCGTTAAAGGATACTTATGGATCCGCTCGTGGCTTACTTTTCTATGGAGATCGGTATTTCCCCGGACATTCCCACCTACAGCGGAGGTCTTGGCATCTTAGCCGGAGATACAATCCGTTCCGCGGCTGATATGAAAATTCCGATGGTGGCGGTGACCCTCGTCCATCGCAAAGGCTATTTTTATCAAAAATTGGATGAAAATGGCTGGCAATCAGAAGAGCCTTTTTTCTGGAAGGTGGAACAGCATTTAAAAGAAATGGAACCTCGCGTTTCGGTAGAAATTGAAAACCGAGAGGTTTACTTGCGGGCGTGGAGTTATGAAGTGACTGGGGTGACGGGACACAAGGTTCCCATCATATTCCTGGATTCGGATGTTCCGGAAAATACGGAAGCGGACCGAACCTTTACGCACTACCTTTACGGAGGGGATGCGCGCTACCGGTTGTGTCAGGAAATTATCTTAGGGATCGGCGGCGTGCGCATGCTGGGCGCGCTGGGTTTCAATGCGGTAAAGCGATTTCATATGAATGAAGGTCACGCCGGCTTTTTAACCTTGGAATTACTCAGAGAATATTCGGATGAAGAGGGGAAATTAAAATTGGCGGCCGAGGATATCGAAGCGGTGAAGGAAAAATGCGTTTTTACAACTCACACGCCGATTCCGGCGGGTCATGACCAATTTCCGATCGATTTGGTGCATCGAACTTTGGGGCGTAGTTATATCGGCAATCTCGAAAGTCTCTGCGGAAACGGAAATTCGCTGAACATGACCTATTTAGCCTTAAATGCCAGTCATTATGTGAATGGTGTCGCCAAAAAACACGGCGAAATTTCACGGCAGATGTTCACGGGATATGAAGTTGACGCCATTACAAATGGGGTGCATATCAATACGTGGGCCTCGAGGCCTTTTCAGGACCTTTTTGACCGGTTTGTGCCGGGCTGGAGGGAAGACAATCACTGTCTCCGGTATGCATTGAGTATTCCCCGGGATGAAATCTGGCGCGCTCATGAAGAACGGAAAGCGGAACTGCTCGACTTAGTTAAAGATCAAACGGGTGAAGCGTGGGATCAGGATTGGTTGACGCTCGGTTTTGCCCGCAGGGCCACCGCTTATAAGCGTGCCGATCTTTTGTTTCATAATGTGGATCGTTTGCGGGAAATTGTCTCGAAATTTAAGGGGTTGCAGCTCGTTTTTGCGGGCAAGGCACATCCGCATGATCATCCCGGCAAAGAGTTGATTCAAAAAATTCATCAAGCCAAGGGGGCGCTCGACCACACGATCCGCATCTGTTATCTGAGAAATTATGATATGGCTTTGGCCAAGGTGCTCATCAGTGGGGTCGATGTTTGGCTGAATACGCCCATCCCTCCGCTGGAGGCTTCTGGCACAAGCGGCATGAAGGCCGCTTTAAACGGGGTCCCGTCTTTAAGTATCCTGGACGGATGGTGGATTGAAGGCTGCATTGAAGGTGTTACCGGCTGGGCCATCGGAGAGATGGGGCAGCAGAATCAATCTTCTCACCAAAATGAGCAGGACGCGGAATTTCTTTACGATAAACTTCAGAGCATCGTGATGCCGCTTTATTACCGCAAGAAAAAGAGATTTAAAGAAATGATGGCTCACACAATCGCCCTCAACGCCTCTTTTTTTAATACGCATCGCATGATGCAGGAATATGTGGTCAAAGCTTATTTTCTTTAAAGCTTCCTCGGGGCGGCATTGCCGCCGGAAATCCTTGTGTTAAAATGGGATCTATGATTCCGAAGAAATTATCCAAAACCATCCTGATTGTATTGCTGTTAGGCGCTTTGATGACTTACGTCGCGCCTTTTATGAGCGTCAGTTTCGCCAGAGTGGGCAGTATTGAGTTCAGCTTTAACGATCTCGTCCGGCTGATTCCGCTTCCTGATTTGAAAGAGAAAAAAAGCGGTCCGGAAATTAATTTCAAGGAAACGCTCGAAAAAATCACCGAACTCCGTCCGAGCGCAAAAAAAAGCGAAGGGGGATTCCAAATCGCACCGGAATTGATTTTCGGCGGAATGATTCCGGTCGCATTAGCGATCGCTTATATCTCAGCGCTTTTGTCCTTGCTATTCGTGGTTATCGGTAGCGGTTTATTTTTAAGATCTTGGCTCTTGGGAGGCGTATTGGCATCTGCGTATGTCATCTTTGCCAGCCAATACTTATCCTCCTTTGTGAAAAATCGCGTCGCCGAGAGCGGCGAAGGCATCATAGGACTCGTGTCGGGTCTTTTTTCGAAAGGTATCAGCGTCGAAACGGAATACGGAGCTTATGTTTTGACAGGTTGTCTGGCCGCAGCTTTTCTGTTTTATTTTTTGCGTAAAATATTCATTTTTTAGGATTGATCATGAAACGTCACTTCGATGATGAGTTGAAAAAAATCAAAGAAAAATTGTTCAAAATGGGGTTGCTTGTGGAGCAAGCAATTGAGAATGCGACCGCTTCGCTCTTTGAGCGCGACAATCCGAAGGCGCAGCGTGTGATCCAAAGCGATCAGGAAATCAATCTCTATGAAATAGAAATTGACGAATTGGGGCATGAATTGATTGTGCGTTATCAGCCGACGGCGGTGGATTTGCGCTTCATCACGATGGTTTTGAAAATGACCGGGGACCTTGAACGCATGGGGGACCAAGCGGTTAATATTGCTGAAAAGGCGATTATGATCATGAAAGAACAGCCTTTAAAACCTTACGAGGACCTCCCAAAAATGGCTCAAGAAGCACGCGCAATGGTCCGGGATGCGCTCAATGCTTTCATGGAGCGAGACGCTTCCAAAGCGGAAAGTATTTTGGAGCGGGATGATGTACTGGATCGTTTGAATGATCATGTCTATGAAGAAGTTCAAAAATTAATGCAGGACCAGCCGAAAAATGTGCCTGTTGGAGTCAGTTTGATCATGATTTCACATAACCTTGAACGGGTGGGTGATTTGGCCACCAATATTGCCGAAGATGTCATCTTTCTGAAGCGTGGCGTCGATGTCAGGCATCATATTCGGGAACGCAGAGGCGACTAGTCGGGTTTCGCACACCTCTATTGCTTTCCGTGTCTATTCATGCCATTATTTTAAGTAAATACCAGGAAAGAAGTTACGGTTAATATACTCGAAAAGAATTCGGCGGTTCCGCTCTCATGAGGTGTTAATTTTATGAAAATCGTGGTTTCGGGCATCGGAGAAACGGGTTTTTATTTGGCCAAGATCTTGCTGAAAGACAGGCATGATCTCATCCTGATTGAAAAAAATGAAAAGGCCTATCGTTATGCCCAGGAGCGATTGGATGCCCAAATTATTCAGGGGGATTGTTGCGATCCGTTGGTGATGGAGCCCTTGATTGACGAGAAAACCGACCTCTTTGTCGCCGTCACCGACCACGATGAAGCCAACATTTTATCGACTCTCATCGCGCGTAAATATGGGGCCAATCGCGCGATTGCGCGCGTGAGCGAACCCACCAATTTAATACACCCTTTGCTGACGGAGGATTCCGCGGTGACCGTGCTTAACGCGGAAATGGCGGTGGCGAAGGACCTCACGCGGCTGGTCGGAAATCCTTCGGCCGATGAAATCGAATTTTTTGCGAATGGTAAAGCCGAGATTCTGCGACTGCATGTGAATCCCGAAGCGTCCATCGCCCACAAAAAATTAAAAGACATCAAAATTCCGAAATCGTGGCTTTTTATCGCGAAGATTGATAACGGTAATTTTTCAATCGTGTCGGGAGAAACTGAGTTCAAACCCGGAGATCAGGTGCTTTTAATGGGCAGCTCTCAAAAAAGCCGGGATATTGAAACCCTGCTGGGAGTTCATCCGGCCAAAGTCCGCCGCGTTGTTATCGCGGGGTTCAACGAAATTTCTAAAAGTGTAGCGCAAGCATTGAGACGGAATAATATCGAAGTGCGTTTAGTCGAAGAGGACCAATTGGCGGCGGAGCAAGCGGCTGGAGATTTAGACGGTGTGCTCGTGATTCACGGGGACCCAACGAGCGACGATACGCTGGAGCAAGCCGGCGTCGACCAAACCGATTATCTGTTGGCTCTTACCGAGAATGACGAAAACAATGTATTGATTTCTCTGCTTGCGAAAGAAAAGAAAGTTAAACGCGTGATCGCGTTAACGCAAAAGAAACAATACAAAGCAATCATCGAAAAAATCGGTATTGATTCCGTGGTCAATCCGCGCTCGGCGATGGTGGATGATATTATGCGGTCCATCCATCATAAAGATATCTCAGGTATTTATATTCTTGAAGAAGGAAAAGGGCAGGCCATGGAGTTTGTCATACGGGGGAAAAGCCAGGCGGTAGGGGTACCGCTTGCAAGATTAAAACTGCCTAAACAGACCTTGGTGGGAGCGATTGTCCGCAAAGACGATGTGATTATTCCGCACGGAAACGACTCAATTGAAATCGGAGACCGCATTGTGGTGTTAACGGCGCATACCGATTTTGAAGAAATTAAAAAGCTTTTCACAACGGGACAATGAAGTTCCGAGCAGTTATCTATTACCTTTCCCGACTTTTATTTATCATCGGCGGCTGCGCTTTGCTTCCGATCGTTGTGGGATGGATTTATCAGGAAGCGGAGCCGATGCGCCGCTTTTTGATTTCGGCATCCGTTTTTTTTCTGACAGGATTGATTTTTTATGTATTGGGGAGCAAGGCCAAGGATGAAATCATAGGACTGCGCGAAGGATTTCTCCTGGTTACTCTCGGATGGTTTATCACTTCATTGCTGGGAGCCATTCCCTTTTATCTTTCTGAGTCTTTCCGGTCCTTCACCGACGCATTCTTTGAATCCACCTCCGGTTTTACAACCACAGGCGCGAGCGTGATTGCGGATGTGGAATCGCTTTCAAAAAGCTTGCTTTTTTGGCGGGATTTCACGCAGTGGATCGGCGGTATGGGGATCATTGTGTTAGCGATCGCAATCTTACCTCAGCTTTCGATCGGTGGTATGCAGTTGATGAAAAGCGAAATGCCGGGGCTGAGTATCGAGCAGCTTAAACCCCGCATCAAGCAGACCGCGCTCAGCTTGTGGAAGATATACGTCCTGTTTTCAATTCTGCAGGTGGGGCTGTTGTACCTGTTCGGTATGCCGCTCTTTGACAGCATTTGTCATATGTTCGGAACCATGGCGACCGGGGGATATTCGGTGCGGAATGCGAGTATTGCGGCGTATGACAGCACGGCAATCCAAATGATCATTACTTTTTTTATGTTTATCGCGGGCACTAATTTCGTCTTGCATTACGCCGTCTTAAAAGGCAATTTCTTAAAAGTTATTCAAGACACCGAGTGGCGTTTTTATGTGGGGCTATTGGCGCTTGGATTTTTGGTCATTACCGTTGACTTACAGCTCCAAGCAAATCTGCCCTTTCTTGAAGCGGCTCGGCTGTCTATCTTTCAAACGCTATCTATTACGACGACTACGGGTTTTGCTACGGCTGATTTTGATGCCTGGCCGCATCTGTCGCGTGGCATGCTGTTTTTGCTGATGTTTGTGGGAGGGTGCGCGGGATCCACGGGCGGTGGTTTGAAACAGGTTCGACTGCTTCTGCTCTTTAAAAGGGCGAAACAGTCAATTCTGCAGCACATTGTTCCGAAGGCAGTCATTTCGGTCAAGGTCAGCAAGCGGGTCATTCCCGAAAGTATTTTACTCGGTATCAGCAGCTTTTTTTTACTGTATATCGTGATCTTTTCTCTCTGCACGCTTTTTTTGCTGGTCTTTAATATTGATTTTGTGACCGCGACATCCGCGGTTGTCGCCAGTCTCAGCAATGTCGGTCCGGGCTTCGGCGCGGTCGGTCCCACGTTGACGTATGCCTTTTTCCCTCCCGCGGTTAAACTGTTTCTTTGTTTTTGCATGATTATCGGGAGATTAGAATTATTCACGGTTTTAGTCCTGTTTTTCCCCCAAGCTTGGCGCCGCTAAAACATATCCTAACCCCTTGCACCGCTTAGTGTAAAAGTCCAAGGCTTGACAGGTCGAGCGTCATCTAGACAAAGTAGGAGCCCTGATGTATCATAACCCCTTTTACTGAAGTAAAAGTGGGGTATGGAGTTAAGTCCTGATTCCACGGATTTGGCTGAAGCACTAATCGGATTATGGATGATCTAGACCGTCGACTCTTGACTTTAATTCAAAAGGGGATCCCCCTAAAACCGCGTCCATTTGAGATCCTTGCGCATCGGACGGGGACGGATCACGCCGAAGTTCTGCTCCGCCTTTATCGATTCAAAAAAAACGGACTTATTCAGTCGATTCGGACGGTCTTTGACAATCAAAAATTAGGATATCAAAGCGTGTTGGCGGCGCTGCAAGTGACGGACGCGGAGAGGGAAGAGGCTATCCGGCTGATTTGCGCGGAACCTCTCGTGACGCATTTGAGTTTACACCGCCATGATTTAAATTTATGGTTTATCCAGCATGCGTCCTTGGGAAAATCGCTTCAAAGGGGTTTGGTTGATTTAAAGCAAAAAACCAACGCGAGCCGTGCGTTGCAGTTTCCGTTACTGAGGATTTATAAGAATCAGATCGCAGACGAGGAGATGATCGAATTCGGGGGCTGTGCAGAAACCGAAATTAACTCGCTCACGGAAGATGAGGCGGCATGTATTTGGGCTCTTCAGCAGGATTTCCCGCTTACGGATGATCCCTTTCAAAAATGGGCCGATCAGCTGGGCTGGACGGAAACCAAATTCGTATCGCTGATGCAAAGTTTATCCGAGCGGGGCATACTCAAAAGAATTTCCGCCGAAGCAAATTTGAAGCCCTTAACGGATAATCCGGCCCGTATGATGGTGGTGTGGCAAGTTCCGGGTGAAAAAGCGGATGCGATTGGCGAACAAGTAGCGGCTTGGCAGGATGTGCGTCATTGTTGCCGCAGGATTGCGAATGTCGGCTTTCCGTATTCGATTTTTGCGCTGATTCACACTTCTCAGATTTCGGAATGTGCGCGCATCATCAAAGAAATCCAGATTCAGATCGGTCCGTGGCCGCACCTCATTTTAGTGCGCGAGAAGGAATTAAAAAAATCAAAATTACGATTACGACCGACATCCGAGATCACGGAGCGGAGAGAGGTTTCGGAACCTCCTGCGGTTTCCGATCAAGAAGCATCGTTCAAACTATCATCATAGGAAGAGGGTGAAAACATGAAGTTGAGAGAATCTTGGGTTCAAGCACGTTCCGGCGACGAAAATTGTTCGCAAATGCACTATGCCCGCAAGGGGATGATTACCGAGGAGATGAAATATGTCGCCAAACGCGAAAACCTCACACCGGAATTCATCCGTTCCGAAGTGGCGCGCGGCAGGATGATCATCCCCGCCAATGTAAATCATTTAAATTTGGAGCCTATGGCGATTGGAATCAACTCCAAGTGTAAGATTAATGCCAACATCGGAAATTCAGCATTAACTTCGGATATCCAAAAAGAAGTTTCCAAACTTCGATTGGCGGTTCAATTCGGTGCGGATACCGTAATGGATTTGTCGACCGGAAGTCAGCTCGACGAAACGCGCGAAGCGATTGTGGCTGAAAGCGTGGTTCCCGTGGGTACTGTTCCGATTTATCAGGCGCTTGAAGCTGTCAACGGTAAGCCGGAAGATTTGACGCCGGATTTGATGTTTGATGTCATCGAGCATCAGGCTAAGCAGGGTGTCGATTATATGACGATTCATGCCGGAGTTTTAATGGAACATCTTCCGCTGGTTGCGCATCGATTAACCGGTATCGTAAGCCGGGGTGGAGCGATCATGGCACAATGGTCTTTGAAACATAAAAAACAAAATTTTCTTTATACGCACTATGACCGTTTGCTGGATATCTGCAAGCGTTACGATGTCACAATCAGCTTGGGTGACGGTCTCCGGCCGGGTTGTCTTGCCGACGCTAGCGATGCGGCGCAGTTTGCCGAACTTAAGACCTTAGGCGAACTCACACTGAAGGCGTGGGAACACGATGTGCAGGTGATGATTGAGGGCCCGGGGCATGTGCCGATGGATCAAATTCCCATGAATGTTCAAAAGCAAATTGATGAATGTCACGAAGCGCCGTTTTATGTTCTGGGTCCGCTCGTAACGGATATCGCGCCCGGTTATGACCATATCACTTCCGCAATCGGCGCGGCCATCGCCGGACAAAGTGGCGCCGCCATGCTGTGCTACGTTACCCCGCGTGAACATCTGGGTTTGCCGGATCTGGACGATGTGAAGCAGGGTGTGATTGCCTACAAAATCGCAGCTCATGCCGCGGATGTCGCGCGCAAACGAGCGGGGGCAAGAGACCGGGACGATGCCCTTTCTAAGGCGCGTTTTATTTTTGACTGGAACCAGCAATTTGAGTTGTCACTCGACCCGGAGCATGCCCGCAAGCTGCATGACGAAACGCTGGCTGATGATTATTTTAAAGAAGCGGAATTCTGTTCGATGTGCGGACCGAAATTTTGTTCCATGCACTTGTCTCAAGAGTTGACCAAACTCGGACAAGCAAATCAAGTTGAACGTCACACCAAAAAACAGGAAAGGCAGGAAAAGTTACTTCGGGCTTAAAATATAAGACTATGCCGAAAGCAATTTATCATTCCATCGAAGATGAGATTCAGGCGCTGAAAAAGGAGCGCAAGGCCGTAATCCTCGCCCATAATTATCAAGTGGGCGAAATTCAAGATGTCGCGGATTTTACCGGCGATTCTCTCCGGCTGGCGCAGGAAGCCAAAAAAACCGACGCGGAGGTGATCGTGTTTTGCGGTGTTCATTTCATGGCGGAAACGGCCAGTATTTTGTGTCCCGATAAAAAAGTGCTGATCCCGGATCTTGAAGCGGGATGTTCACTGGCGGACATGGTTTCGCCTCAGGATATTCGCAAGTGGAAACAGGAACACCCCGAAGGAGTTGTGGTTTGTTACATCAATACCTCGGCGGCGGTGAAAGCGGAGTGTGATTACTGCTGCACGTCTTCAAACGCAGAAACAGTCGTGCGCGCGATCCCCGAAGACAAGGAAATCCTGTTCGTACCGGATTATTTTTTGGGAACGTTCGTCAAGGAGCAGACCGGACGCAAGAGTATTGAACTCTGGAAGGGGTATTGCCCGACCCATGTGATGATTCAGTCTCAGGATATCGAGGCGCTCCGCAAGGAATATCCCGACGCTGAATTTCTGATGCATCCGGAATGCGGCTGCCTGACCAAGTCCATGCACTTGGCTGACAAAATTCTCTCAACCGAAGGCATGGTGCGCTACGCCAAAGAATCGCCCAAGAATGCGTTTATTGTGGCGACGGAAATCGGCATACTGCACCGCATGCAGAAGGATAATCCGCACAAGAAATTTATTCCGGCCAATCCGCAAGCCGTTTGTAATTACATGAAAATGAATACGCTTGAAAAGCTTGTGCTCTCGCTTGAGAAATTGCAATATGAAGTAAAAGTTCCAGAAGAACTTGCCAAAAAGGCCTACCGGCCTATTGAACGGATGCTGGCCCTTTCATGATCGCGCGAAAAAAGACCCGCCAAATAAAAATAGGGAATGTAATATTGGGAGGCGGCGCGCCGATCCGCATCCAATCCATGACCACCACCCACACGCGCGATGTGGATGCCACCGTCGATCAAATTCAACAGTTAACCGAAGCCGGTTGCGAACTCGTCCGCGTTGCCTGTCCGACCGAAGCCGATGCCCGCAGTTTGGGTAAAATCAAATCCCGCATCAAGATCCCCCTGATCGCCGATATTCATTTTAATTCACGCTTTGCATTAATCGCGCTCGACGAAGGCATCGATAAGTTGCGTCTAAATCCCGGCAATATCGGCAAGCGGGAGCGCACGGTCGAAATTGTCGAAAAAGCCAAAAAGTTACGTGTCCCGATCCGGATCGGCGTGAACGCGGGATCACTCGAGAAGGATTTGATGGAAAAAACCGGACCCACGCCGGAATCACTGGTCGAAAGCGCCCGGCGGCATGTTCAAATTTTGGAAGAATTGGATTTTCACGACATCGTGCTCTCAATTAAAGCATCCGATGTGCCGACCATGATTCAAGCTTATCGTCTTGCAAGCCAAAAGTTTGAGTATCCGTTGCATTTGGGAGTTACGGAGGCTGGGACGTTGCTGCGCGGCAGCATCTATAATGCCATCGGTATTGGGACGCTGCTTCAGGAAGGCATCGGTGATACGATCCGTGTTTCATTGACGGCCGAATCTGTTGAGGAAATCAAAGTTGGCAAAATGATCTTGGAATCCCTTGGAATCCGCAAAGGGGTGCGTGTGATTTCATGTCCGAGCTGCGGACGCGCGGAAGTGGACGTCTTTAAACTGGCCAATGAAGTGGAGAGCCGCGCGATGAAGTTGAAAGACCCCATGACGATTTCCGTCCTTGGCTGCGTCGTGAACGGTCCGGGAGAGGCCCACGAGTCTGATTTCGGTATCACCGGTGGCAAGGACAAAGGAATGATATATATCGACGGAAAACAGCATCGCGTGGTTGACGAATCTAAATTAGTCGATGAATTGTTCGCCGACATCGAAAAAAACAAAAAAAACTCTGCCTCTGCTTAATCTTTGGATTTATGACGGATTCATCTTTTAATTTCGGCGCATTTTCGGATCTTCACGATAAAATTAAGGCCGGATCACGGCTGAATTTCGAAGACGGCCTGCGTCTTTACCGCACAAACGATCTATCCGCCCTAGGCGCCCTCGCGCAAACCATACGGCGCCGCATCAATGGTAACCGCGTTTTCTATTCCGTGAATCTCCATATGAACCATACGAATGTCTGTACTCTGAGGTGCTTGTTTTGTGCCTTTGCGCGGCGTCCCGGAGAAGAAGGCGGTTATACTTTTACTCCCGAGCAAATTCAGGAAGCCGTTTTGCAGGCTGTCCAAAAATGGAATATCAACGAAGTGCATATTGTGGGCGGCCATAATCCGGAGTTGGGAATTGATTATTACATCCGTCTTTTAAAGTTGATTCGTCAAGCAGCGCCTTCGATTTACATCAAGGCATTGACGGCGCCTGAAATCGACGATATAGCAACGCGCTGCGAGCTTTCCCATCGGGAGGTTTTGGAGCAGCTCCAAGCCGCGGGTTTAGACGGCATGCCGGGCGGCGGAGCCGAGATTTTTGCTCCCGATACACGGCGCCGCATTTGTAAGGATAAGATTACGGCCGATACATGGCTTGCCATTCACCGCGAAGCGCATCATATCGGATTAAGAACCAATGCCACGATGCTTTACGGTCATATTGAAAGCGACGCGGACCGCGTGGATCATGTTTTAAGATTGCGTGAATTGCAGGACGAAACTCACGGTTTTTATTCTTTTATCCCGCTCTCTTATAACGCCGAAAATACGCCGATGGGCAAACTGGGCGAATCGGGGGGATTTCTTGATTTAAAAGTTTATGCCGTGTCGCGGATTTTATTGGATAACATCCCGCATATCAAAGCCCATTGGATCACGACCGGTTTGAAGATGGGACAGGTGGCATTATCTTTCGGCGTAGATGATCTCGGAGGCACTAATTTAAACGAAAAGATCGTGCATGAGGCGGGGTCTGAAACCCCGGTTGATCTTTCCCGCGAAGATCTCGAGCACTTGATTCGTTCGGCGGGGTATGAACCGTGTCTGGTTGACAGTTCTTATCAATTTGTCGAGGTCTGAGACCTAACTTATTTTGAAGGAGTCATTCCGCATGAAAAAAATTCGTATGAACCGGGACCGTCTGGTCAAAGTGGCCGTTCAGGGCAAAATTGCCAATGCGGTTCAATGGGGAGATTTTGAAGTTTCTCATGATGGCCACCCGTTTAACGGCCCCAGCACGGGCGGGATTGTTTACAATGTCAAAACCGGCGACAACGTCTTTAATTGGGAAGGGGATCATATCGAGCCGGGCGTTTCGGCTGTCTTGGATGAAGATAAGCGAAGCTCCAGGGCAAACATGGGCTTTAACTTCCTGGCTTGCGTCGGTAATACCGCCAGAGTCATTTCCGGAGATGCCAAAGGCCGCAAAGGGATCGTGACCGGACATCACGGGGGTGTGGAACATGTCACTATCGATTTTGATGACGCGACACTTTCCAAGTTGACCATGGATGACAAAATTCTGATTGAAAGCTTCGGCCAAGGGCTGAAGCTGATCGATTTTCCGGACATCAAGGTATTTAGTTTGGATCCGGACGCCCTTTTAAAATTACCGTTGCAGGTCGTGCCGGGAAATAAACTTGAAATCGGCGTTACCACGATTGTGCCGGCGCACTTGATGGGATCCGGGATGGGTCATAACAATATCGGAACAGGGGATTGCGACATCATGACGCATGACCCGGCCGAGGTGAAAAAACTGAAACTCGACAAACTTTGTTTCGGAGATCTCGTTGCGGTGACCGATCATGACCATTCTTACGGCCGCACCTATCGCCGGGGCGCGGTGACAATCGGTGTTGTCATCCACGCCAACAGCACTCTGGCGGGGCACGGTCCCGGTTTGTCGACACTCCTGACTTCCTCCAAAGGGGATTTGATTTCGGTCGTTGACTCTCAGGCGAATATCGGAAGAATCTTGGGGATCGGGCGGTACCGCAAGGGAAAATAAACTCATGTCACCCCGTCTTGTTTGGGATGTGATTCAATGGTTTCATTTTTTGTCTTTGTCATTATGGATCGGAGGCATTACCTTTCTTTCGGCCATTGTCGCTCCCTCCGTGCATCACTCGGTCGTTTCACGCGCCGTTGCGGGCGAAATTGTCGGTCATGTTCTGAGGCGTTTGAATAAACTTGAAATTTTTTGTTTTCTTATTTTGATCGCCACCAGTTTTCTTTCATTCCGGTTTATTCAAGCGCAAAATAAAACAAGTTTATGGATTGTCATTGCGGTGATTTTGGGGATGGGAACCGTCACTTCTGTTTATAGTTTTAGAATAGCGCCCCTCATGGCGACCATTAAAGAAAATGTGCCTACGCTCGATACTTTATCGGAAGACAATCCTTCCAAAATGCAGTTTAAGCGGTTGCATCGTCTTTATGTTTTAATGATGTCGGGTAATTTGATTTTGGGACTATGCGTTCTTTACGCATCGATCAGGATCTTAAGATAGGAGTGATGGATGATGGAAAAGGTTGTTTTAACGCGCGAAGGATACGAAAAATTAATCGATGAACTCAATTTTCTTAAAACCAAGAAGCGGCGGGAGGTCGCCAGGCAGCTTGAGGAAGCGCGGGCGCACGGGGATTTAAGGGAGAATGCCGAATATGATGCTGCGAAGGATGCCAAGCGGCATTTGGAGGCCAGAATCGCGGACCTTGAAAAAAGGGTTTTGCAGGCTAAGGTGGTGGATACCAAGGACATCCCGCATGGCATCGCTTATCTCGGAGCGACTTTGGAATTGAAAAATCTCGATAGCGGTGATACTGTTCGGTATAGCCTGGTTTCGCAAGATGAAGCGGATTTTTCGAAAGGAAGGATATCCGTGACTTCACCGATCGGAAAAGGATTGCTTGGTAAGAAGGAAAAAGATAAAGTGGAAATACAAGTACCGGCTGGGATCATTAAACTCCAAATTTTAAAAATCACAAGGGAATAACATGAATCTAATCCTCGCACCTCTCTTTGCATTATTTAATGCGCCGTTTTACCGGCAGGTTCAGAAGTCGCGCGTGTCTCAAGGGATTCTTTATATGATCGTCCTTTCCCTTGTTACGACGCTGATCATGATTTTTGCCGCCATGACACGCCTCATGCCGGCCGCCGATCAATTCATGAGATGGGTTCAACAGGATATGCCGCGCTTGACTTGGACGCCCGAAGGGCTGGTGATGGATGCTCAAAGCCCCTATATCATGGTACATCCCGAACTGGGTCCATTGATGTCCTTTGACACAACGATTCAGGATATTACCATCGACGAGATGGGGGATGTGATGATGTTTGTGACGGCGCGAAGGCTTTATGTCCGGCAAGGGTTAAATCAAGTCCGAACCTATGACTTGATGCAACCGGCGACGCAATTGGGCGAAGGCGAACGGGCGCCTCAAGCGGTGAGCATTACACCGGATTTGGTACAGCAGTTCTATGATTCGCTGAAGCCTTGGGTTTTATTTATCGGGGCGGTTTTTTTCTTCGTGTTGCTTGTTATCTGGAAACTGCTGGTCGCATTTTTATACGCGTGGGTTGGTTTGTTGATCAACTTTATGCGCCGTTCCAAATTGGGATTCGGTCAAATTTACAATACAACTTTGTTTGCGATGACCGCGGCCATCGTGATTCAGTGGTTGCGCCTTTTGGTTCCTCCGCTTTCTCTAATACCGTTCGGAATTCTCGGCAGCATCGCCGTGACGGTCGGTTATCTCTTTTTTGCGGTGAAATTCACGGAGGAAAAAGGCGCGGGAACTCCGCCCGGCGTTCCCGGACAATCCACTTCCTGAAACTTAAGGGACGAGAATTATCTTTCCGAAATTCTCCCGGTTCTGCATCCGGGCCAGCGCTTTACGCACATCGCGCAGCGGGAAAATACTGTCGATGACGGGCTTCAATTTCTTTTTGCGGATCCACGCAATCACTTTTTTAAGCTCAGCCAAGCCGCCCATGTAGCAGCCCGCAATCGAAATTTGCCGCACGAAAAGAAAACGCAGATCGAGATTCACCGTCGGTCCGCTTGTGACGCCGCATGTGACAAGACGCCCTTTTTTAGTCAGACATGCCAAGCTTTTGGCGAATGTGGCCGGTCCGATATGCTCCAGCACGACATCCACGCCGCGCCCCTTCGTTATTTTGCGCACTTCGGCGGAGAAATCCTTGTTTTGGTAGTTGATCACTTCATCGGCACCGATCGCTTTCGCACGTTTGATTTTCTCGTCACTGCCCACGGTGGTAATCACGCGCGCACCCACCAGTTTGGCGATTTGAATTGCCGCGCTTGAAACTCCGCTGCCGGCTGCATGAATCAATACCGTTTCTTTGCGGCTGAGCTCCGCCCGCGTCACCAACATATGCCAAGCCGTTAAAAAGACGAGGGGCATGGAGGCCCATTCCTCGAAACTGAGGCGGGAAGTGACCGGGATGATATTTTCTTTCGGTACCGCGACATATTCCGCATAACCGCCGTTGACCTGCAGACCGTGAATTTTGTATTGATCACACAGGCTGTCCCAACCTTGCTTGCAGAAAGCGCAGCGGCGGCAAGAAATTCCCGGGGCTACCACAACCGGTTTATGAAGGGGGATACCTTTGACACCCGGCCCCAGTTGGACGACGGTGCCGGCGATATCACATCCGAGAACATGCGGAACAGGGATCGGGATGCCGGGCATACCCATGAGCGTCCATAAATCCAAATGGTTGAGCGCGCAGGCCTTGACTTGAACCAGCACTTCACCGGCTCGGGGTGACGGTGTTTCGAGATAAGCATGCTCGAGCTGATCCACATCACCATGATTTTTAAAAATAACCGCACGCATTTTGCTC
This sequence comes from Candidatus Omnitrophota bacterium, assembly GCA_041585205.1. Classification (GTDB taxonomy): domain Bacteria; phylum Omnitrophota; class Omnitrophia; order Omnitrophales; family Aquincolibacteriaceae; genus JBFHCO01. The sequence continues at coordinate 17,058 of JBFHCO010000007.1, forward strand.
ATGAGCCGTTTCTAGCGAATTTTTGGCGCAAATGCAAGGGGAAAATTCGGTATAATGTAACTAAGACAGGACTGATATGAAGACGATGGATAAACATCAAATCATTGATGTATTAAGAGAAATCGCGGAACTGCTGGAAATCCGCGAGGAAAATGTTTTTAAAATACGGGCTTACGAAAATGCCGCCCGTGTTTTGGAAGGGAATCCTCATGATTTAGCGTCGCTGATCAGTTCCGGCGACCTCTTCGAATTGAAGGGCATCGGCAAGCATACCGGCAAAATTATCTCAGAATTATTCGTGCACGGCCACTCCAAGGATTATTCCGATTTGCGCAAAGGATTTCCGGATACCTTTTTTGAGCTTTTCCGCATTCCGGGTCTCGGTGGCAAGCGAATTAAAATCCTGTACAAGAAATTCAAAATTAAATCCGTCGCGGAACTGGAGAAGCTTTGCAAAGGGGATAAACTTCTGGATGTGGACGGCTTCGGACGCAAAAGCCAGGATAAAATTCTGCATGGAATCGAGCTGCTTCATAAGGCGAAAGGGCAATTCCGCGTGGATGTTGCGTCGGCGGAGGCTGAAAAACTGCTCGCCCATCTCAAAAAGGAAAAAGGGATACAGAAAATCGAGATCGCGGGAAGTCTTCGCCGCCACAAGGAAATCGTCAAGGATATTGATATTCTTGTCAGCGCAAAGGAACCGGATAAAATCCACGGTGCCTTCGTGAAGTATCCGTCCGCGGAATCCGTGATTGCGCACGGAGACACGAAATCGAGCATCACGCTTCAATCCGGCATCAATTGCGATTTGAGAACCGTTGAAGAGAAGCAGTTTCCCTACGCGCTGCTTTATTTTACGGGCAGCAAAGAGCACAATGTGGCGATCCGGTCTCTGGCGAAGAAAAAAAATATCAAAATCAATGAATACGGGCTGTTCCGGGGTACTCGAAATATGGCGTGTCGGGACGAAGCCGAAATTTTCAAAAAATTGGGACTGCATTACGTGCCGCCCGAGGCGCGCGAGAACACAGGGGAGGTTGAACTCGTCAAGAAAAGGGCTTTCCCCGCGCTGGTCGAAGAAAGGGATATTCGCGGCACCTTTCACGTTCATTCCGATTACAGCGATGGGGTGGCCCCGCTTGAGAGAATGGTCGCTCTGACCGAACGCATGGGGCTGGAATATGTCGGCATCTCAGATCACAGTCAGTCGGCTAAATACGCGGGCGGTCTGGAGCCGGAACGGCTGAAAAAACAATGGCGGGAGATCGACCGGCTCCAGAAAAAATTCAAGATCCGGATTTTTAAAGGAACCGAATGCGACATTCTGGGCGATGGTGCGTTGGACTACAAGGATCCCATCCTGAAAGAGATGGATTTTGTGATCGGTTCGATTCACAGCCGATTTAATTTACCGGAAAAGGAAATGATGGCGCGCATCAAGCGTGCGATGGACAACAAATACTTGACGTTTTTCGGCCATCCGACCGGCCGCTTGATTCTGCAAAGGGAATCTTATGCGGTGGATATGCCCGGACTGATCGACCATGCAAAAAAGACAGGTGTCGTGATGGAGCTGAATGCCAATCCGCATCGCTTGGATCTTGACTGGCGCATGTGCCGTTATGCCAAGGAGAAAGGCGTGCCCGTCAGCATCAATCCCGACGCCCATTCAGAGGAAGGGCTCAAAGACATCGCCTACGGCATCGGGATCGCGCGCAAAGGCTGGCTTGAGAAACGGGATGTGGTGAATACGAAACCCTTGAGCGAGATTGAGAAATTTCTGAAAAGGCGCCGATGAAAGAAGCTCCCGAACAAAAAAAGAAACGCGTCCTTAAAATCATCCGCGGCCTGCATAAAGCCTATCCGGATGCTAAATGCGCGCTCACGCACAAGAATCCCTTGGAGCTGCTTGTCGCGACGATCCTCTCAGCGCAATGCACGGACAAGCGCGTGAACCAGGTGACCCCGCCTCTTTTTAAAAAATACAAAACCGCCGCCGATTACGCCAAGGCCGACCCTGCGGTCTTTCAAAAGGAAATCCAATCCACCGGCTTTTACCAAAACAAGACGAAAAACATTTTGGGCTGCGCGAAGGAAATCGTTGCCAAACATAAGGGGAGGGTCCCGGATAAAATGGAGGAATTGGTGAAGCTGCCCGGCATCGGCCGCAAAACCGCCAATGTGATTTTGGGCAATGCCTTCGGTGTCCCGGGCCTGACTGTCGATACGCACATGATCCGCATTAATCAGCGCCTGGGTCTGACGCAAAATAAAGACGCGGTTAAAATCGAATTTGATTTAATGCCGTTGGTGCCCGAAAAGGAATGGACGCAGTATTCGCATCTGATCATCCATCACGGCCGCAACCGCTGCGTCGCGCGCAAGCCCGATTGCGTGCACTGTGAAATTAAGGATCTTTGTCCTTCCGCGGGGAAAGTCTGATGCCTCAAGCGCAAAGCGCCACAACCGCAGCACAAATCAAACAACTGGCCGCACAAATGGGTTTTGACGTGGTCGGCATCACGCGGCCGCAAGACCTCGTGGAAGGCGAGCGGGCGATTGAAGCCTGGGTCGGTGAAGGGCGGCATGGTTCAATGCAATACCTGGAAGATTACAAAAAACGTCGGGACCGTTTTTATTCGGGAGTCGCTGAGCTTAAAAGCGTCTTAGTCTTGGGTGTAAATTACTATTCGCCTTCCGCAAACGAAACACCGCAACATTTGGCCGGCCGCGTGGCGCGTTACGCTTGGGGTAAGGATTACCATCAAGTCATCCGCCAAAAGCATGAAGCCTTGATAGAAGCGCTTCAAAAATCGATCGGCTTGTCTTTTCAAGCCCGATCCTGTGTGGACATTCAGCCGCTGCCGGAACGGTTTGCCGCGGTTCAATCCGGCTTGGGGTTCATCGGGAAAAATACGATGCTTTTGAGCCAAAAGTACGGTCCGTGGCTTTTTCTTTCGGAAATCATCACCAATTTGGAACTTGAAGAAGATGCGCCCTTCGAAGGCGATTGCGGAACCTGCGCGAAATGTCAAAAAGTTTGCCCCACCGGGGCTTTGGATGAAGATTACCGGATCGATGCCAGACTCTGCATTGCGTATTTGACAATTGAACACAAAGGTGTCATCCCGCGCGAACTCCGGCCCAAAATCAAGGGCTGGGTGTTTGGTTGTGACGAGTGTTTGACGGTTTGCCCGTTTACCTCCAAATCCAAGGAAACGCGCTGGCCTGAGTTCCGGCCCGAATCCGGCACGGGGGAATGGCTCGTCTTGGAACAACTTTTTGAAATCGGATCCAACTCGATGCATGAAAGAACTTTTGAAAATACAGCCCTGCTTCGCGCAAACCGCAAGCAGCTGTTGCGCAATGCCTGCATTGTGCTTGGAAATTCCGGAAAGCGGGAGGCAATCCCGCTGCTTGTGAAAGCCATGTCCGATCAAGCGGCGCTTGTGCGCCTCCACGCCGCCTGGGCGCTGGGACAGCTGCCTTTTGACGAAGCCAAAACCGTACTCAAGCGCTTTCAGCGCACTGAGATCGATGCACAAGTCTCGGCAGAGATTTCAGTCGCGATCAAAACGGAATCTGTTTCTGAAGCAACCTAGATTCATTGGTGTCGCCCGCAGTTTACCCGGCTGGACAAAGCGAAGCGGGTATTGTATATTAACGCTTCTTTGTCCCGGAATCATTCAAAGCGATGTATCTATTTAACACAACTTGTGAGAGGGGAATGCGTTATGAGCAGTGAAAAGGTTTTTACGGACGGTAATTTTCAAGCGGAAGTGCTCGAGGCTAAAGAACCGGTGCTGGTCGATTTCTGGGCGGAATGGTGCGCCCCCTGCCGCATGCTCGCCCCCGTGATCGATAAAATCGCCGCGGCCAATCAGGGCAAGGTCACGGTCGGCAAGATGAATGTGGATGAGAACCAGCAAACGCCTCAAAAGTTCGGGATTCAGGGCATTCCGACTGTCATTATCTTTAAAGACGGAGAAATTGCGCAGCAGTTTACGGGGTTTCAATCTCAGGAAGCGATTCAAAAAGCCATCGATGAAGCCCTCGGCGTTTGATGTCTTGCAGACCGTCATCATTTCTTCTCAGCTGACCCATTTTTGAATCATTCTCAAGGAGGATTTATATGAAAATTTCTGAAGGCAAACTGAAGCATCTTGAAAAACTTTCGGACGCGAAAGGCGTCATCCGCGCCGCCGCTATGGACCAGCGCGGTTCGCTGAAAAAATCCATCGCGAAGGCCAAAGGCGTCGATCCGAACGCGATCACCGATGCCATGATGGAAGAGTTTAAAGTAGCGGTCAGCAAAGTGCTCACTCCCCATGCCAGCGCGATCCTGCTTGATCCGCAGTGGGGGCTTCCGGCCGTCAAGGCGCGGGATAAGAAGGCGGGCGTCCTGCTCGCGTATGAATCCAGCGGCTATGACAACACGCGTCCGGGACGCATTCCCGATTTATTGGATGATCAAACTGTCCGCTCGTTGATTGAAGCCGGCGCGAATGCAATCAAAATCCTGATCTATTACAACCCCTTTGAAAAAAAGGAAATCAACGATTACAAGCATGTGTGGACCGAACGTGTCGGAGCGGAATGCGCCGATCGCGATATCCCTTACTTCCTTGAATTCGTCGGATACGATCCGGCCGGCGGGGAAGTGGACACGCTTGAATACGCCAAAAAGAAGCCCGAAATCGTCGCCAAGAGCATGCAGGAATTCTCCAAGCCGCAATATCAAGTTGATGTCTTGAAAGTGGAGATTCCGGTGAACATGAAATTCACGGAAGGGACGAAATTCTTCAAGGGTGAGAAGGCCTATTCCAAAAAGGAAGCGCTGGATTATTACAACAAAACGGCGCAGGTCACCAAGAAACCTTTCATCTATCTCAGCGCGGGCGTTGGCGACGATGAATTCCGCGAAAGCCTGGAACTTGCCGCCGAGGCCGGTGTTCCCTACAACGGGGTGTTGTGCGGCCGCGCCACGTGGAAAGAAGGCATTCCTGTCTATGCCAAAGAAGGCGTCAAAGCGCTTGAAGCTTGGCTCAAAGACCGCGGCGTGAAAAATATTCAAGCCCTCAACGCGGTGCTGGATAAGGGTGCGAAGCCGTGGTATCAAGCTTACGGCGGACGTGAAAAAGTGCAGCCGGTAGCGAAACTCGCAGCCGTTTAACTTTCAACGTAACAGGAATGCGCTCTGATCCCCGCATCAGAGCGCATTTTTTGTCTTATGAACCAGCGTATTCTCGGCAGAACAAACCTATCGGTTTCAGAAATCGGATTCGGCTGCTGGGCCATCGGCGGTTCCGGATACGGTCCGACCGACGATGCGGCGTCTTTGGATGCCCTCGATCAGGCGTGGGAGCGCGGCGTCAATTTTTTTGATACGGCGGACACATACGGTCACGGTTATAGCGAAAAATTGCTCGGTCGATTTTTAAAAGGAAAGCCCCGGGAAGAAATCGTGGTCGCGACCAAAGCGGGATGGGATTTTTATCACGGCGGCAGCCGTAAGAACTTTGAGGCGGATTACCTGCGTTTTGCCTGCGAACAAAGTTTGAAGCGTCTGCAACTTGAAACCATCGATCTTTATCAACTCCATAACCCGCATGTCGAATTAATCAAAAATAAAATACTTTTGGATCCGCTGGAAGAGCTGCGTCAAGAGGGCAAGATCCGTTTTATAGGAGTATCGATTCACACGGAAGCGGATGCCTTCGCGGCGATGGCCGATGCGCGCGTGGACGCGCTGCAGCTGATCGTTAATTTACTCGATCAGAAAATGATCGGACGTGTTTTGAAGGAAGCGCAATCCAAGCGCATCGGCGTAATTGCGCGCGAACCGCTCGCTTGCGGGCTTTTGACGGGGAAATATCATCCGGAGCATGTTTTTGATCGGGAAGATCACCGGAGGCGCTGGACGCGTGATCATTTTGCTTCGGAATTGAAACGCGTGAATTCAGTTCAAAAATGGATACCGGGCGATTTATCCTTAACGCGGGCCGCATTGGAATTCGTTTTGGCTCAGCCTGAAGTGTCCACGGTAATCCCGGGAGCCAAAACGCGCGCGCAGGTATTTGAAAACTTACTTGCTTCAGAAGATCCAAAATTGACGGTTGAAATAATTAAAAAATTTTATCTACAGTATCAGAATGAAATTAAATCAGGGAGTTTAATATGATGAAACGAGCTATTATTGTTCCGGACGGATTAGGAGATTGGCCGATTCCGGAACTTGGAGATAAAACCCCGCTCGAAGCGGCGGAGATTCCGCATTTGCATGAACTCGCGAAGCGCTTTATTTTGGGCACGCTGCGCACCGCGCCGGAAGGTATGTATGCCGGAAGCGATGTCTGCGGTTTGAGCCTCATGGGTTATGATCCCAAAAAGTATTACACGGGACGCGCGCCGCTTGAAGCCGCCAATCTTGGTTTGATTTTGAAGCCGGGTGAAATGGCTTACCGCTGCAATCTCGTGAATGCTGAGGGGGACGTTTTAACGGACTACAGCGCCGACCATGTCACGACGGAAGAAGCTGAAACTCTGATCAAAGAGATTCAGAAAAAGCTGGGCACTCCCGAGATCAGTTTTCATCCCGGCAAAATGTACCGCCATATCATGATTGTCCGAGGCAAGGCGGCAAAAAAAATTGAAACCGCCCAGCCGCATGATTTTCAAGGCAATCCGTTTAAAAATTATTGGCCGAAGGGCGAAGGCGCCGAGCTCTTCAAGGAATTAACCGAAAAATCCCGAGACATCTTGGAAAATCACCCCGTAAACCAAGCCAGATTGAAAAAGGGCAGGAAAAAAGCCAATATGATTTGGCTTTGGGGCGGTGGCGAAGCGCCCGTGATGGAAAAATTCGAAAAGAAATTTGGTGTGCGGGGCGGTGTGATCTCTGCGGTCGATCTATTAAACGGTCTGGGGCGTTATTTGGGATGGGAAATCATTTCCGTTCCCGGTGCCACGGGCTATTTCGACACGGATTATCGCGCCAAGGGAGAATACGCGATAGAAGCAATGCAGCGTTTGGATCTTGTATTTATCCATATCGAGGCAACGGATGAGGCCGGTCATTCAGGGCTTGCGAAGGAAAAAGTCAAGGCGATCGAAGAGATTGACAAACACATTGTCGGGCCTGTCGTTGATCATTTAAGCGAGCAAAAAGAGTGGCGTCTGTATGTGGCCCCCGACCACTACACGCCCGTGGCCAAAAAAACTCATACCGCAGAACCGGTGCCGTTCATCTTTGCGGGCAGCGACGCCAAAAAAGCGTCCGGTCTGCCTTACACCGAAAAATCAGCCAAGAAAGCCGGAGTACATATTGAAAATGGCTATGAGCTGATGAACAAACTGGTGAAGGGGTGGTAGGCAGGGCTCGGTTGTGCCCGGGGTCGGAAAACTGATATAATTGAAATGAGAGTCGTGAAAAGGAAGATTCAAAATGGATCTAACTCGTGAACAATTAACACGTTACAGCAGGCATTTCATTCTGCCTGAAATCGGCCAGGAAGGGCAAAAAAAGCTCTTAAAGGCCAAGGTGCTATTAATCGGGGCCGGCGGGCTCGGATCGCCGCTCGGGCTCTATTTGGCCGCAGCCGGTGTGGGCACGATCGGGATCGTGGATTTTGATGATGTTGATTTGTCTAATTTGCAACGTCAAATTCTCCATACGAACGATGAAATCGGTAAGCCAAAAATAGATTCGGCCGAGAAGCGGATCAAAGCCATGAATCCGGACACCAAGGTGATCAAGCACAAGGTTCGGTTGACTTCCGAAAATGCGCTGGAAATCATTAAACCGTATGACATCGTGATCGACGGGACGGACAATTTTCCGACACGTTATCTCACGAACGACGCCTGCGTTTTTTTGAACAAGCCCAATATTTACGGTTCCATTTTTCGTTTTGACGGACTCAGCACGGTTTTTAAGGCGGATGAGGGTCCTTGCTATCGCTGCTTATATCCGGAGCCGCCTCCGCCCGGAATGGTTCCGAGTTGCGCAGAAGGCGGCGTGCTCGGTGTGCTGCCCGGGATCATCGGGCTGATTCAGGCGACCGAAGCCGTCAAATTGATTGTCGGCATCGGAGAAACTTTGGTGGGTCGTCTGATCGTCTACGATGCCTTGGCCATGACTTTCCGTGAATTGAAACTGCGCAAGGATCCCGAGTGCCCGGTTTGCGGAAAAAATCCGACAATCACCAAATTAATCGATTATGAACAATTCTGCGGACTGACGCGAGGAGAGCCCATGCCTGCCGAACAATACAGCAATGGAGTGGTGGATATCTCCGTTGAAGAACTGAAAAAAAAGTTGGATGAAAAAGAAGATTTTGTCTTCCTGGATGTGCGGGAAGACTATGAATATCAAATTGCCAATATTGACGGAACCACTTTGATACCTCTCAGCCAGTTTGAATCCCGGCTCGAGGAGCTTGAACCTTATAAAGATAAAGAAATCGTGGCGCATTGCCATCACGGGGGCCGCAGCCGCCAGGCATTGGAAATGCTGAAAGCCAAGGGTTTCAAAAAACTCAAAAACGTTGCGGGCGGCATTCACGAATGGTCGTCCAAAATCGATCATTCGGTTCCGCAATATTAACCTCTGATAACTCACTGATCCGTGTCATCATTTTGGCAAAAAGTCCGTTCTGATTTTCCCATCGCGCGCCGCTGTGTTTATTTGGATCATGCCTCCGGCGGCCCCATCGCGCGTCCCGTTTTGGCTAAAATCGAAGCCTATTACCGCGATCAGTATCGCCAAGCGGATTGGGTGTGGCCTAAATGGATCCGCGAAAAGGAGAAGGCCCGAGAGCAAGTCGCGCGATTTATTCATGCTGATCCCGAAGAAATTACCTTCACGCAGAGTACCTCACATGGCATGAATCTCATCGCCGATCTATTAGCGCGGAAAGGCGCGGTCCTGACGAATACGATCGAATTTCCCTCTTCGACGCTGCCATGGATTTGGCGCAAGGCGAAGATGATTTTCCAAAAAGATGAAGGCGGAGCGCTGCCGCTTGAGGCTTTAAAAAAAAACCTGAGACCTTCGGTGCGGACGATCCTGACAAGCTTCGTCCAGTACGCCACGGGATTCAAGCAGGATATGCGCGCTTTGGGCCGGATCAAAAAAGGCCGCTACCTCGTCGTAAACGCGACGCAGGGATTCGGCGCATTTCCGATCGATGTCCGCGCGTGGAAAGCCGATTTTCTTTGCTCCAACAGTTATAAATGGCTGATGGCGGGGTATGGGGGAGGGATCCTTTACATCCGCAAACGATGGATTCGAGAATTTAATCCGCAGGATATCGGTTGGCGCAGCATGAAGGATCCGGAACGGATGGATAACCGGCGGATTGACCTCAGACGCGATGCGGCGAGGTATGAATACGGTTGTCCGAGTTTTCCGACCATTGTCGCGGTGGGCGCCGCGGTGCAGTATTTATCCGGCATCGGTATGGAACGGATTCAAAAACGCATCCTTGCCTTGACCGATTATGCGATTGAGGGTCTTGAACGGTTAGGTTATGAAATCGCGACGCCTCTTGATAAAAAATTCCGTTCCGGCATCGTCGTGTTCAAAGTCAAGGAGGCCGATGCGCTGGTACGCTTTCTGTTAAGAAGCGGTATTTATGTCTCGGTTCGGGGGGCGGGCATTCGGCTTGCGCCGCACTGTTACAACAATTATGAAGATGTCGATCATTTTTTGAAGGCATTGAGGCGTTACAAAAGACGTCAATTATCTTGAAAAAAATTTTGTTAGTCCTGCTGGCTGCATTGGTCGTCGGGATGCTGCTCTTCGAACGGGGCGTTGCCTTGTATGTCGAACCGAAGCTCGAAGGAATCCTATCCGACCTTTTTGGGATGAAGGTTGAAATAAAAGGGTTGCGTATCCGTCCCTACCCGGGGCATGTGTGGGCGTCTCGCATTACCTTTATGAATCAACCGGAATTTGCGCCGGCCCCGCATTTGGATGCCAAACGCGTTGATTTCGGCATTGATTTTCTTGCTTTAGCGCGTGATAACCGGGTAGACATCGATAAAGTCGTCTTACACGACTTGGTCTATTTCATCGATCGAATCTCGACTCCGGAAGGTCCGCGCAATAATATCATCACTTGGTATCGGCATATGCGGCCGGTCCGGTCCGAAGAGGAAAAAAAGGCTGAGGAAGCACGCAAGTCGGCGTCGGGAACTAAAAGAAGTCCGTGGAGCGTTTCCATTCGTGAGATTCAGATACGCAACGGCCGTTTTTTGTTTCATGATCGCAGCGGCGGGGGAACCGACAAAAAACTTTTTTTTCAGGATTTGGAGGGTTCGCTTTTGAATTTTTATTGGCCCACGGAAGACCCGGCGGTTTTGACGCAGAAAGTGATTCTGAAGGGGACGGCCGGCGAAACTTTGCATGCACCTTTTTGGATTCAAGGTTTGGCTAATTTTGCGACGGGGAAAGTCAGTTTTGATTTGCGCGGGGATATTAACGGAGGCGGTTTGCTCGACTATCGCGGTCTATGGGAAGGACTGCCGATTGAGATCTTATCGGGAAATTTCAATTTAAGATCTCATGTGGTGTGCATCAAAAAAATGCTATCGTCCGAGAATGATTTGGTTTTACAATCTTTAAGGGTCAAAGCGGCTTCCGGCGTGTCGAATAAAATTTGGGGTCTTCCTTTAGCCGCTTCAGTGGGTTTTTTGCAAAGCCAACAGACGATTATCTTGCAGGTTTCGGTTCATGGAGATATTGCCGACCCGAAATTTGAGTTTGCAAAGGCGTTTCGGCAGGCCTTTCAAGAGGAGTTGCAGGCCAAGACGGGACGAGGAATCCGTTCTCTCGTCGGCGGCACCACAAAGATATTGTCTCAAACGGGGTTGGCGACAAAAGGAGCCGCGAAGCAAACCCAAAGTTTAATCGGAGAGGGGCAAGCGTTTGTGGAAGCGACATCCTCCCAGCTTGCCCGGGGCGTTGATAAAATCTAGTTTATTTGAAAGTATTCAAGCAAAGGGGAGCCAAATGAAAATGAAATACTCTAAGCGATTTCTGACCGTGACGTTTCTGATGATTTTTTCCTTACACTCAGGATGCGCCTTACTGCTCCTTGGCGGCGGCGCGGCCGGCGGATATGCTATTTCCAAAGATGAAGTTGAGATCCTGACGGACAAGAAATATGACAAAGTATGGCGTGCATCCACGGATGTTTTGCGAGAAAAGGGTCTTGTCACGATCGAAGACAAAAACGCGGGGAACATTGAAGCGGAAGTGGAAGGTTCCAAAATCAACGTGACCGTCGAACAGGCGACGCCTGAAACCGTACGGTTGCGGGTTCAAGCTCGCAGAGCGAAAAATCTTTTCCCGGATATGAAACGGGCGCAGGAAATTTTTAATCAAATCACGCAGAAACTTGAGTAAGGACACATACTTGGCCAATAAACATTGCGGATTCGTTGCGATACTGGGACGTCCGAACGTCGGGAAATCAACTCTTCTTAACCGTCTAGTCGGCGAGAAACTGGCCGGCGTTTCGGCAAAACCCCAAACAACACGGGGAGTTGTGCGCGGTATTCTGACCCGTCCTGACGGCCAAATTGTATACCTCGATACGCCTGGTTTTCATGATCCGCATGACCCTCTCGGCCGGTGGATGTTGAAGGAAGTCGAAGCATCGATTGAAAATGCGGATTTGCTTTACCTTATGGTGATGCCCGGGGGATCGCATCCCTTAGACCGTAAAATTTTTGAAAAAATAAAGGCTTCAGGCAAACCTGCCATTCTGGTCGTCAGTCAAGTCGACCGATTTCCGAAACCGGCGATTCTGCCCGTGCTGGATCAATTTCACAAAGCCCACGAATTCCGGGAGCTGATACCCGTTTCTGCCGTGACGGGTGATCAAATCGAACTTCTCGTCAAAAAAACACTGGAACATCTTCCGGAGGGTCATCCCTATTTTCCCGAAGATCAAGTTTCCGATCAGCAGGAACGTTATTTTGTTCAAGAGGCGATCCGAGAGAAGATATTCCGTCAAACGGGCGCGGAAATCCCTTATGCCACCAGTGTCGTGATTGATACGTTTCAAGATCGCGAGGACGGTTTGGCTCATATCGAAGCGACGATCTATGTCGAGCGGGATTCTCAAAAAAAAATCTTGATCGGCAGCGGTGGTGAAAAGATGAAGCAGATAGGGAGCGCCGCGCGCATGGATCTCGAAAAATTTCTGGGGCGGAAGGTTTTTTTGAAATTGTGGGTCAAGACGCTGGCTAATTGGAAAACAGATGAACAGGCTCTCCGGCGCTTGGGGTACGAATAAGAAAGGCGGCGCACGGTGAAAATTCTCGTTTTTGGGGCCGGGGCAGTCGGCCTGGCGTTCGGTTCTTTTTTATCCCGCCGTCACGATGTGACCCTTTACGGCCGTAAACATTGGCTGGATCCGGTGCGGCGCAAAGGATTGTTTGTCAGCGGTATTTGGGGAAAACATCATTTCAAGCAGTTCCGCATCGAAACCGATCTATCTTCGCTCAAGCGAAAAAAAATAAAATTCGATCTGATACTGGTTACCGTCAAATCCTTCGATACGGTGCATGCCGCCCGTTCGATCAGACCGTTAATGGGTTCCGGAACTCTGATTCTTTCCCTTCAAAACGGGCTTGGCAATCTCGAAACGCTCGCGACGCGTCTGCCGAAGAAAAACGTTTTGGGCGGACGCGTGATCTTCGGAATCGAATTGATATCCAAGGGCAAGGGGCGCAAACGCGCGACGCATATCCGGATCACGGTCGCCGCCGAACCCACCGCGGTGGGGGAAGCATTTAAACGCGGCATCACGATTCGCACCAGGCGCATTGCGAGTGAAATTTCCCGCTGCGGCATTCCAACCGTACCTAGCTCCGATGTCAGAGGGCTTTTATGGCTGAAAGCGGCATATAATTGCGCCCTGAATCCATTGGCATCTTTGCTCGAATGTCATTATGGCCTCTTAGGTGAAACACGCGAAACCCGCTGGATTATGGACAAGGTCATGGAAGAAGTTTATGCCGCGGCCAAGAAGGCGCGCATCCGGCTTCGACCCGTGAACGTTAAGGGTTATCAGAGCCTTTTTTATGGTAAGCTTTTACCGCGCACCTATCATCATCATCCGTCGATGCTTCAAGATCTCTTAAGACGCAGACCCGGCCGGCCGTGCCGCACCGAAATCGACGCCATGAACGGAGCGATCGTGCGTTTGGGTAAAAAGTACGGAGTGCCGACTCCCATGAACCAAGTCTTGACCCGCTTGATGAAAAAGAGGCAGCAGCCATGAAACGCCCTCATTTTTTGATGTGTCCGCCGGATTATTATGAGGTCGTTTATGAGATCAATCCTTGGATGAGCGTCCGGCATCAGGTCGATCAAAAAAAAGCCGACCGGCAATGGCAGGCCTACTTCAAACTGTTAACCGGCGCATTGAACGTGAAGGTGGATTTGCTTAAGCCCGTAAACGGATTGCCGGACCTTGTTTTTACGGCAAATGGGGGCTTGGTTCAAAAGAGGATTTTTGTTAGGTCGAATTTCCGCCATAAGGAACGGAAGGGCGAGGAACCGCATTTTGAAAAGTGGTTTCGCGAGCATGGTTATTTAGTCAAATTCATTGAAAGGCCTTTTTGCTTTGAGGGG
>JBFHCO010000008.1:0-29503 GCA_041585205.1 Candidatus Omnitrophota bacterium
CTCATACAACGCATGATGATCGCCGAGCGAAGCCGAGGGCAGCATCCCGATCGAGCCGGTCAGCATGGCCGCCTCATCGCTTAAAATGTCCCCGAACATGTTGTTGGTGACGATGACGTCAAACTGTTTTGGGTTGCGAATCAGCTGCATCGCGCAATCATCCACATAACGGTGATCTAATTCGATATCGGGAAATTCTCGATTTTGAATCCGCGTGACATGCCGGCGCCATAACTGGCCGGATTCCAAGACATTGGCCTTATCCACCGATGTCACTTTCCGCCGCCTGCGCCTCGCAAATTCAAACGCTTTGTGGGCGATGCGCTCCACTTCAGCGGAAGTGTACACTTCGGTGTTGATGCCCTTTTCGCCTTTTCCGTCGGAAAGCACTTCGATACCGCGCGGTGTCCCGAAATAAATACCTCCGGTTAATTCGCGCAAAATCAAAAAATCAAGGCCTTGAATGACTTCTTTTTTCAGAGTGGACCGGTTTTCAAGACCCTTAAAGAGCCGCACCGGCCGTAAGTTGGCGTAAACTTCAAGTGCGCTGCGCAAACCCAGAAGGGCTTTTTCCGGCCGCTTGGCAGCTTCGAGATGATCCCATTTGGGTCCGCCGACCGCGCCCAAGAACACCGCATCGGCATGTTCGGCCAGCTTCCGGGCTTGTTCAGTCAGCGGCTCTCCGGATTTATCAAGCGAAGCTCCGCCGATTAAACCTTCTTCGATTTCAAAAACGAGATGATGCGTCTTAGCAAGCTGCCGGATGACCTTCACGGCTTGATCCGTCACTTCACGCCCGATTCCGTCTCCCGCGAAAACAGCAATGCGATACACGATGCGCTCCTTAAGTCGAAACTTTCAAACCTTCTTGCGGACTGGATGCCGACGCATACTCTTTCATGGCCATCCGTCCCGCTAAATAAGCTTTGCGGCCTGAGGAAACCGCTTCCCGCATCGCCTCGGCCATTAAAATAGGATCTTGCGCGGCCGCGATCGCGGTATTCATGAGGACCCCATCCGCGCCCAATTCCATGCAAACCGAAGCATCCGATGCCGTCCCTACCCCGGCATCCACGATCACGGGACAAGCGACAGCTTCCATGATGAATTTAAGATTGAGAGGGTTTTGAATACCGCGCCCCGAACCGATCGGCGCCGCAAGCGGCATCACGCAAGCCGCACCGGCCTCTTCCAGTCTCTTCGCCATGATCAAATCATCATTGGTGTAAGGCATCACCGTGAATCCCTCTTTCACCAACACCTGAGTTGCCTCCAAAAGAGCGACGGTATCCGGCATCAATGTTTTCGGATCTCCGATGACTTCCAATTTTACAAGGTTGCCGATCCCCGCCTCGCGTCCCAGCCGCGCGATTCGAATGGCATCACGCGCGGTATAGGCCCCCGCCGTATTGGGCAATATGTGATATTTTTTCGGATCGATAAAATCCAAAATATTTTTCCGGCTGCGGTCCTCCAAATTGACGCGGCCGATGGCGACCGTGATCATGTCAGCCCCCGATGCCTCGAGAGCGGCCACCATGGTTTCCATCGTTGTATATTTTCCCGTTCCGATGATCAGCCTGGAATTTAATTCCACTGCACCGATTTTTAATTTTGTCTGTGTCATTTCTCGATCTTCCTCCTAAAGCACGCCGAGTCTTTTCGTCAGCCTATACAACCGGATATAACGTTTGGCCGAAGCTTCCCAAGAAAAATCAGCCCGCATGGCGTTTTTCATCAACTTTTCCCAAACCCTTGGCTTGCGATACAATTGCGCAGCTCTTTCCACCGTGTTGAGCAGCGCCTCGCTTGAATAATCCTTGAAACAAAACCCGTCACCGCGCCCGCTTTTCTCGTTAAAATCGGAAACCGTGTCGACCAGTCCGCCGGTGGAACGCACGAGAGGGATTGAACCAAAACGCATCGCGATCATTTGGGCCAATCCGCATGGTTCAAACTGAGAAGGCACTAAAATCACATCGCTCCCGGCATAAATGCGTTTTGCCATTTTTGCATCAAAGAGAAGATGAAAGGCAAAACGGCCTTGGCGTTTTTTTGCCATGTCTTGAAACAACCTGTGATACTTTTCCTCACCCGTGCCGAGCAGGACCCATTGAATCCCAAGTTCAGCCATTTCGCGCAGCGCCGGAACGATGATATCGAAACCCTTTTGATCCGTCAGTCTGGAAATCATTCCAAAAAGCGGCGTTTCTTCATCCGTCCTGAATCCGTTTTCCTCTTGAAGGGCCGCCTTATTCAACTTCTTATTGTGGAGCGAGTGGATGTCAAAATTGGCTTTGATGTCGGCATCTTTCGCGGGATCCCAATCTGCCGCGCTGATACCGTTGACGATACCTGCCAAAGACCGTTTACGCTTCGTCAAAACGCCTTCCAAGCCGCAGCCGAATTCCTTGGTTTGAATCTCCTTGGCATAAGTCTCGCTGACGGTGGTGATCATATCCGCAAAGACGATGCCGCCTTTCAGAAAGTTGACCTTTCCGTAAAATTCAAGCCGGTCCATTTTAAACATTTCCCAACCCAGCCCCGTAAAAGACATGGAGTCAGGCGGAAATGTTCCCTGATAAGCCAGGTTGTGAATCGTCATCACGGATTTTGTCTTTTTAAAGAGCGGATCGCCGGCATACAGGGTCTTTAAATATATCGGAATGAGTCCGGTGTGCCAGTCATGACAATGAATCATGTCCGGACTGATTTTCAGTTCCTTTAGCGTTTCAAAAACGCCGCGTTGAAAGAAAATAAAACGGCGGTCATTGTCGGGATAATCCCCGAGCGCCGTCCCGTAGAGCTCGTCCCGGCAGAAAAATTCCGGGTGATCGATCAGATAAATCGTTACGCCATCCGGCGTCTGATAACGGTACACACGGCCGGTTTCCCGTTCTGATCCCAGCGGAATTGAAAGCCGCTCAACAGCCGTTTCCAGTTTCCACTCGCTGACATGGATGGCCTTATAGCGCGGCAAAAATACAGCAACTTCATGCCCCAGCCTGCGGATGGCACTCGGAAGCGATCCGAGGACGTCCGCTAGGCCGCCCGTTTTGACAAAGGGCATCGCTTCGGATGCCGCATGAATAATTTTCACGGAGGATCAAATAGGATTGTTACTGAACAACAACAATGCAATTCCACGTCCCGAATGTATTGGGAGCACACTCGGTGGGGCGCTGCTCATTTTGCCAAGAACCGTCCACGCGATAACGGTATTCATACCGGCCGGGAGGGAGGGTCAGAGCGAGCTTCCAATTGCCTTTACGATCCTTCTTCAGCAAATGCTCTGCGGGGTGCCAATTATTGAACGTGCCTGCAACGGAGACCTGCTGGGCTTGCGGCGCATAATATTCAAACGCGATCTTTTTTCCTAACTTCCTTTGCTTCGACAACTTAGAGAGTTTTAGTTCCATGGAGCCTACCTTTCTGCATATGATAAAGGACAGTCAGTATAACTCAGAAAAAAGGCCTTGCCAAGCAGCTTCTTCTCTCTATAATGTCCCCCCTATGCGTCACTGTTCGATTTGCGATAAAAAACCGATCGTCGGTAACTCCATTGCCCGTCGCGGCTTGGCTAAAAAGTCAGGCGGCGTGGGTAAGAAAATTACCGGCATCACCCGCCGCAGATTCTTTCCGAATCTCCAAAAGGTAAAGGTCCGCTTCCCCAGTGGCACCGTCCGGCGTGTGTGGGTCTGTGTAAGCTGTCTTCAGGCAGGTAAAGTTTTGAAGGCCGTTTCGTATCGCAAACCGGAAGCCAAAGCCGCCGCGTAACTTCCCTAACGATTTCCCAATTTATGTATACTTCAAAAGGAAATCAGTGTGCCTTCCAGTCGGTCACAAGAGCCGTAGCGACAAAAATGGTGGAATAGATACCGACCGTAAAACCAACCAAAAGCACGAGCGCGAAATCATTGATCGCGCTGCCTCCGAAAAGGAATATCGCTAGCACGGCCAGCAGTGTTGTGGCGCTTGTAATGATCGTACGGCTTAACGTTTGGTTAATGCTCGCATTCACGATGTCCTGAAATGGTGTGCGCTTCATGAGCTTGCGGTTATCGCGAACGCGGTCGAATGTGACAATCGTATCGTTGACTGAATAACCCATGACCGTCAAAATCGCGGCCACGATCGGAATGTTGATTTCGCGGCCGCTTAATGCAAACACGCCGAATGCGAAAACTGTGTCATGCAGCATCGCGATGACCGCCGCCAATGCAAATTTCCACTCAAACCGGATTCCGAGATAGATCAAAATACCGACGCTGGCCCAAAATACTGCCCATAGCGCTTTTTTGGTCAAGTCCTCGCTGACTGCCGGCCCGATCTGATCCACACGGAGAATCTCGAAGGCATGCTCTCCCACCAACGAAGCGATTCCCTTCTCAATATTTGTGGTGTCCGCTTCGGAGGTTTTGATGATGAACTGATTTTCAGCGTCCGATCCGAAACGTTGCAGCACCAAGCCCTTGATTCGCTCTTTTTCGAGCCCTGTGCGCAATTGGCTGATTTCGATCGGGGCATGAAACTCGACCTGTACCAGCGTTCCCCCCGTGAACTCAACGCCGTAATTTTCATGACCACGCGCCATAAAAGTTACGATACCGATAATGATCGCAATCACTGAAAAACCGTACGCCAAAAAACGCCCTTTGAGAAATTTGATATGCGTGACTCCGACCAACTTAAGCATGTTGAGATTCAGATTTGCATTTTTCTTCACCAAAAAATCGAACATGCACCGCGTCACAACCAGCGCGGAGAACATACTTGCCACAATACCGATGCTTAATGTTACCGCGAAGCCCTTGACCGGACCCGTGCCGAATACAAAAAGGATGAGCGACGTCACCAGTGTGGTAATGTTTGAATCGAGAATGGCGGAAAAGGCTTTATGATATCCGGCGGAAACGGATGCGCGGGCGGTTTTACCCGTCGCTTTTTCTTCCCGGATGCGCTCAAAAATCAGCACATTGGCATCCACCGCCATACCGATTGAAAGAATGAAGCCGGCAATGCCGGGGAGGGTCAGGGAAGCTTGAAAAGCCGCCAAAATGCCTACGACCAAAATCACATACACGAGGAGTCCCAGATTGGCGATAAAGCCGGAAAGAAAATAATAAACAGGCATGAACAACACCACCAAAACGGCACCGATCAGACCGGCTTTGATACCCTTCGTGATCGAATCCCTCCCGAGACTGGGGCCGACCGTCCGTTCCTCAATGACATGCACGGGAGCCGGTAAGGCGCCGGCGCGTAACACAAGCGAAAGATCGCTCGCTTCATCGACCGTAAAATTTCCGGTGATCTGAGCCTGTCCGTTTGGAATGCGGTCACGAATCACCGGCGCGGAATGGACTTTTCCGTCGAGGACAATCGCCAGTCGCTTTCCGATATTTTGGAAAGTCACCTTGTCAAAAAGTTCGGCTCCCTCTTTATCAAACTGAAGCTGGACGATCGGCTGGCCGTATTGGTCAAATCCGACAGAGGCGTTGGTTAAATGGACGCCTGTCACGACGGCTGTTTTTTCAATCAAAAGGTTACTGGTTCCCATGGCATCCCGGGTTTCTTTCCATTCAAAATTTTCCGGAATGTTGCCGGCCTCGGCCTGCTGAATCAATACCGTTTCATCCGAAACAATCTTGAATTCAAGATGGGCCGTTTTGCCGACCACGGCCTTGGCGCGTTCCCTGTCCGTCACTCCGGGCAGCTGCACCACAACTTGTGTTTTGCCTTGTTTCGAAATGATCGGTTCACGGACGCCGAATTCATCGATACGGTTTCGAATCACTTCGACGACGCGGTCTGTGGCATCTTCCTGCGCTTCCACCGGTATTTTATCCAGATCAACCTGCAATAAAAGCTGCATCCCGCCTTGGAGATCCAATCCCAGATTGATCTTTTCAGAGGGCGGATAAGCCTTCCACACGGAAAAGGCAACCGCGAGGATGATCAATAACACTTTCCATTTGAAATATTTATCCATGAATGCTCCGTTAGGAATTTTTAGATTGGCGCAAACCGGACACGGCGCTTTTTAAGATTTCCATTTTATTGGACCCGTCTTCCCCCACACGGATCACGATGTAATCGTCCTGAATGCTGTTCACTTCTCCGATAATCCCTCCGATCGTCACAATCCGGTCTCCTTTTTTCAAGGCCGAAATCATTTTCTGAAGTTCCCGTTGCTTTTTCTGCTGGGGTCGGATCAGCAGAAAATAGAAAATGAAGATGAGCAGGATCAGAGGCAAAAAACTCATCAAGGGATTGACCTCGGCAGCTTGAGCGGGTGCGGCGTAAGCAATCTTTTCAAACATCCTAAAAACTCCTTTTTGGGTGCGAGACCGGCTTACCGAAACCGTACATGATTATCGGCATTCCGAATCAAATTGTTTCAAAAAATTTTCTTTAAATTCAAGGAAAGTACCCAACCGGATTTGGCGGCGGATCTCTTTCACAAAATTGACGAAAAAATACACATTATGAATGGATAGTAGCTGCGGACCCAGCATTTCATCGGCATTAAATAAATGCCGGATATAGGCCCTTGAAAAATTCGTACATGTGTAACAGCCGCACCCCTCTTCGACCGGTTTTTCATCGAAACGGTATTTCGCGTTCCGGCAGACGACCAACCCTTTCAACGTGAACGCGGCTCCCGTTCTGCCGTATCGCGTCGGATTGACGCAATCAAAAAGGTCAGCCCCATGGGCAACCCCTTCCAAAAAATCGACCGGGGTTCCGACGCCCATTAAATAACGGGGCTTGTCTTCGGGCATGAGCGGCATCACATTCTTTAAGATTTCGCCGGTCTCGTCCTTGCTTTCTCCCACGCAAAGACCTCCCAAGGCATAACCGTCAAAACCGATTTCGGCCGTGCGCTCAAGGGATTCCAATCTCAAATCCACAAATGTCCCGCCCTGCACGATACCGAACAAGGCTTGGTGTTCCAACCGATGATGGCGCTTGGCGCGATCCGCCCAGCGCAAGGTCAACTCCAAAGATTCCCTGATTTTTTTCCGATCCTTCGTCGGAGGCGGGCACTCATCAAATATCATCGCAATGTCGCTGTTCAGCGCCGCTTGGATATCCATGACTTTTTCAGGACTGAGAAAGATCTCGCGGCCGTCAAAATAGGAATGAAAAGACGCGCCTTCTTCGGTTATTCGGCGCAGCCGGCTCAAAGAAAAGACCTGAAAACCGCCGCTATCCGTCAAGATCGGCTTGTCCCATCCCATGAAACGGTGAAGACCGCCGAATGCCTGAATTATATCGATTCCCGGTCTGATGTAAAGGTGATAGGTATTGGCCAAAATAATTTCTGCGCCGCTTTCATGCAAATCCTTGGGCGTGAGCGCCTTAACCGTCCCTTGAGTTCCCACGGGCATGAATACGGGTGTTTCAAATGTCCCGTGCGCCGTCGAATAAGATCCCACGCGCGCCGCACTCTTGGAATCCCGACACTCGACGGAAAACGCCGTCGGCTTCAGGACGCGATGCTCCTTCGTATCGGAACCGGCCCGGGCAGCATTCATGCGGAACCCTTGCGACGGCTATCGTGAATCAACATCGCGTCTCCGTAACTGTAAAAGCGGTAACCGGATCGAACGGCGGATTGATAAACCGCAATTAATTTTTCTGCAATATGACCTTGACCGGGTCCCAAAAACGCCGCCACCAAAAGCAAAAGCGAACTTTTCGGCAAATGAAAATTGGTGATCAAACCCTGCACGATTCGAAACCGATAAGGCGGATAAATAAAAAGGGCTGTCTTTCCCCGGCCGGGAGCGACATGACCTTGGATATCGACAGCAGACTCCAGCGTCCTGACAGAGGTCGTGCCGCATGCGATAACGCGCCGGCCGTTTTGCAGCGCATCGTTGATTTGCATGGCGGCCTGTTCCGTTATCTCGTACTCTTCCTCTTCCATGCGATGTTCTTCAACGCAATCCGTCGCGATCGGCTGAAAAGTTCCGTAACTGACATGCAACGTAACGTATGCGATTTCGATCCCCTGCTCCGCCAAGGATGACAGTAAATTTCGATCGAAATGCAATCCCGCCGTGGGTGATGCCACCGCGCCTTCGCGCGAAGCGAACACCGTTTGATACATCTCGCGGTCCAAATCGGTATCGGGACGGTCCAAATAAGGCGGTAGCGGAATCCGTCCCATGCGGCGGATTTTTTCGAGCGCACCGTCTTCATCGAATTCAAGCGTGCGCTGCCCGGAGTCTTGCCGCGCGCCATCCAAAACCTGCGCCTTCAATTCCGACCCGTTTGATCCGTAGATGATCCACGCTCCCTTTTTGATCCGCCGATTCGGACGCATGAGCGCTTCCCAACGGTTGCCTCCCGTATTGCGCAAAAGCAGCGTCTCTACGGAACCGCCGGTCGGTTTTCTGCCGAATAATCTCGCCGGAATAACTTTTGTATTATTCAGCACCAGAAGGTCGCCCGGCCTTAAAAACTGTCCCAAGTCACGAAAAATATGATGCGAAATGGCGCCGGTTGAGCGGTCCACTTGCAAAAGGCGGGCGCTCGGACGGTCCTCGGTCGGAAAGGCTGCAATGAGTTCTTTGGGAAGATGGTAATCAAAATCGGATATATTCATTTTGGGAGATATTGTAAAACCTCCTCCATATTTTTTATTTGCTTTAAATAGGCATTAGTTTGAACAAGCTTATGGCCTGAAATAAAATCCAGTGCTTTCTTGCAGAAAGAACCGGCGATTAAAATCGGCTTTTGAATCAGCTTCTTATTGGTCATTTCCCACACCACGAAAAGTTCCGTGAAAGTTCCTGTCCCGCCGTCACACACAATATAGGCGTCGCCTTGCTCAATTAAACGGAACAAGCGTTCGCGCCACGTGGGCGCGATCTGAACCCGGTCCATCCAGGCATTGGCTTGCGCCGAAAATTCGGCGGTGGTGATTCCAAGCGTATTCCCGCCCGCCTCTTTCGCCCCCCGCGCCGAAGCTTCCATGATTCCGCCGTAACCGCCGTTGCAAACGGTATAACCGTTTTGTCCGAGCAGTTTTCCGAGAGCAAACGCATCTTGATATTCCCGGGACACGGGCTCAACTTGTCCGCTTCCGAACACCGTCACTATTTTTGATGAGGTCACAGCGAAGATTCCAGTCCAGAATAATTGCGCCCGACTGGGGTCGAACCAGTAGCCTTCACCTCCGGAGGGTGACGCTCTATCCAATTGAGCTACGGGCGCTTGATCATTTGATTAAGCGCTGAACTTCTTTCCGCCCCTTGGGGCGGGCGCGATAAACCTTGACGGATGATCCTTCAGAGCGGGCGCGGTGATTTACTTTTCGATACGGTTAAGAATAACGGATCTTGGTGATTTGCGATCCGGGGTAATAGTATTCCAGAATCTGTCGGTAATCATAACCGAGATCGGCCAATCTTTTCATGCCATACTGGCACATCCCGACACCGTGGCCCCATCCGTATCCTCGCACAAAAAACTTGCCGCCGCTTTTTTCAAATGCGCGTATTTGCGTGCTTTTAAACTTGCCGGGATCGACCCAAAGACGAAAATAATTGGAATGCACCCTGTGCGTCTTTTGATTGTCTACGATTTCAAAATATCTCGCCCGGCCGCTTGCGCCCACATCGGCCGGTCGGATTTCTTTAATCTCACCGACTTGCACGCCATTTTTCGCCAAAGCTTGGCGTATATCATTTTCCGAAAATTCATCCTGCCAGCGAAAATGTTTGGACTCTAAACAAAAGTTGCATACAACGCCCTTTAAAGACGGATGCTGTTCCACATCCCAGATATGATCCGCCTGAGTCGTATGGCCCCCGCAAGTGGAATGAAAATAAGCCGGGAATATTTTCCCTTTATAGGTCAAAACCTCCCCATGCGTACGTTGTATTGCCTCATCCGTGGACTGCTTTTCGATACCTCGGCCTTTATACACCTGGCTCATCACGCTCGTAGTGACCGCAAAATCCTGATGCTTGCGCTCGATGGCGTGGAAAAGGACATAGGTCCGGGACGCGACGGCCTGGGCCTTCAACGCTTCGGGATGCCAACCGGGATTCGCCTCCCAAGGCAAGACACCCCTTAAATAATCTTCCACATTGATTTCGTTGACGACGGAAATCTTGCCGCCCCCCTTATTAAAGAGCGTTATCCCGTGACGATAGATACGCTCCCCGACTTGAATACCGTCCCCTTCACTTCGAATCGTCAACGGCGGCCGGCCGAATGTTTGACTTCCGAGCTGGATTCCCTCTCCGTTTGAACGAACTTTGACTCCCGTCATGCGTTCGCCACGAAAAAGGGAACGGCCGTCCGCATCCAAAACCACATAGGGGTTATTTGTCTCAAGGGTGATTTCACTGACCTTTTCCGCCAGAGACACTCGAACCCATTGCAAGTCTTGAATCTGCTGCGGAATTTCAAGCTGGGATTTTTTAAGCGAAGCGCTGCGATTTTCCTTCTGAAAGGGCCATGCGGCAACCGCCAATACCAGACTGAGACGCAGTATGAGACTGAACATAAGAAAGGTATTGTACCAAATTTGATCTTATGAGCGAAGGATTAAAGGGGGTTAAAAAATGGTTTACAAATGATGCACGAGAACATCGTCGTGGTTTTCAAGGACCGCCTTGGTCTCGTTTAAACTGCACTCGAGAATCGGATACGCGCATAAGCCGATCACCGCGTTTTCTTTGATCCAGCAGCCTATCTTTTTCTCGTACATTTGAACCCGCTGCCAGTCCTCGCGGGGAATTGCCGCCGCATCACCGCATCCGCGTACGATACTGAACCCTTTTTGCTGCAAGGCTTCGACGCATTGAATCGTGTTTTGAATCGCTTGATCTTCATCAAACCGGCCGTGCTTAAGATACCACTCTTCGCCCGAGCAGATCTGAAGCCGTCCCGAATCGAAATAACTCTCTGCATTAGGAATTTGCGCCAAGGCATAAGCCTTGAGCTCATGTAAATTTTTATTTTCGGACGCAACCCATACGCCGGCTTGACCTTTTTCAAGACCCGCTTGGAGGAAGGAAGTTATGACCTGCAGGTAATCGTCGAGACTCTTGTAAAACTGGTAAAAATGCTTGCCCGCCGCGATGTTATATCGGAGATCAAAATCCTCATCTTTCACGGAAACACAACTCCTTCCGGGGGTGAATATCGCAGGCCTTTAAGATTGCAAAAGGCAGCTCTTCACTTAAATTCTATCACGCCTCAAACGACGTGCACAAACCAACGGTCTTCCCCAGTGTGTCAACCGCAAAAAGACAAAAGGCCGGTCTCGGACTTGCCGATACCGGCCTTTCTAAACTAGAAAATACGTGAAAACTACTTTACGCCTTGAAGGTATACGCGCAACTTATCCCAAGTTTGGCGTCCCACAACACCGTCCACCTTCAAACCATTATCACGCTGAAAAGCCTGTATGGCGCTGCGAGTCTGCGAACCGATTTTACCGTCCAGAGTTCCCCGGTAATACCCCGCCGATTTAAGAGCCTGCTGCAGCTGAATGCTCGGAAGCTCAAAACCGGACGGAGTTCGGTAAATCCCCTTGATGACAGATTCTTCTTCACGCAAAGACTTCAAACGATTCCGCGAGACCCCTAAATCTTTTTCCAACTGGCTGATACGATTCTGCTCTTCTTGAATCGCCGCACGCGTTTCTTGCAAACCTTCATCCAAACGGACCAATTCATCCGTGATGGTGCCGACTTGCGCTTGCAACGCGCGAATATCTTTTTTGGTACCTTTCGTAGCACAACCCGTTGCCAAAACCACAACACCTAAAATCATAATGATTCTAAGGGGATTCGGACCGATCATGAGCATTCTCCTTTGACGATAGATCAACTTTTTTGGTAGGTGTGATTTCAATGATGCAACAACCAACAATCAGTGTATCAAAACTAATTTCCTAAATCAAGGGGATGGAACCGCGTGTTGTGCTTTCGACCCGCTCAAGCGCTTCCGATCAGGCGGTCCATTTCCTCTTTCAACTGATCCAAATCAAAAGGTTTCTGCAAAAAGGCGTCCCGTTCCAGCTGCTGCGTCTCATCGATGACCTTTTGGTCAACGTAACCTGTTGTAACGATAACTCTTATATGCGGATACAACCGTTTTGACACCCGCAAAACCTCAAGTCCGGGCATATCCGGCAGTTTCATATCCAGCAGCACCAGATGGGGCTTCAATTGAGTGAGCAGCTCAATGCCGGTTTTACCCGTATCCGCGGTATGCACTTCAAAACCCTCTTCCGCGAGAAAATCCTTAATTTCCTCTACGATGCCAGTTTCATCATCCACGATCAAAATCTTCTTCATCTCATATTAATCCGCGGATACTTGTGTTTTGGGTTTTGTTATCGAGTACTCATCGAACACCGGAATAGTCAGCACAAAAGTCGTTCCCTTTCCGATCTCGCTTGAGACTTTAATCGTTCCGCCGTGGAGCTCAATGATATATTTGCACATATAGAGCCCCATGCCCGACCCTCTCCCGGGCGGTTTCGTGGTGAAACCGTAATTGAATATTTTTTTCATCGTCTCCTCATTCATGCCGCTTCCGTTGTCTTTGAAATGAACGGCCACCATCCGCGGGTCCTCCTCAGCGATTTCAGCCTTCACGTAAATCTTGGGATTGCGTTTTTCCGCCATGGCATGATAGGCGTTGATAAAGAGATTCAAAAAGACTTCCTGCAGACGCTCAAGGTCGCCTCGGATCAGCGGGATATTCCCGGGAATATCGAATTCCACATCCGTGATATTCAGATTATCGAGATACGTTTGAAATTGAACCAAAGGCAGCGTTTCTTCCAAAATCAATTTAAGCGATAACGGTTCGAATTTCCCTTTCTCCGATTTCTTCAGCAAGCCCGTCAGCGTATTGACGACGGCCTTGATACGGTTGATGTTATGTTCCATTTTCTGGAACATATCCATGATTTCAGATACTTTCAATTCGGGATTTTTGCGATTCTTCATGATGGCTCGCGAGACATTCATCGAAAGAATGGTCAGCGGATTGTTGACTTCGTGACCGACGGAAGCGGCCAATCTTCCCAATGTCGCCATTTTTTGCTCATGAATCAACTGCACCTGTGCATCTTGCAGCTGTTTGTTGGTTTTCTCCGTCTCCTGCAACGAGCGCGTCAGGCGTATTTTTGCAAGCTGCAATTGTTGATTGATCTGTTCCAACTCCTGCGTCTTCTTGATGGCCTCGTCGAAAAGACGCGCGTTCTCGATGGCGATGGCTGATTCTTGAGCCAGCGTAAACAAAACATTGACATCCACATCCGAGTAGGGCTCCCCCGATCTTTTGGAACCGAGCACCAAAATATTGCGCAGATCTTGCCCCAGGAAGCTGGGAATGCAGCTCTGAGCATCCATTTCTATCATCCGCGCTTGTATGGTTTCATAATCATAATGATGGTCGGTTCCGTCGCTCAATTTCCTCTTCCGTTTCGTACGGATCAATTCTTCAAGCGACTCCATGTCAATCGCTTCTCTCTCCTCTTGGAGATACTCTATCAAAGGGTCTTCCAAAGGAATGCGGTACTCTAAATAGCGTTTCTCATATCCGCGCTGATGAACAAGAAGATACTCATTTTTTTCAATCTGTTTGGTTAAGATCGCCGCGCTTTTGATGCGCATTTTCATCGTGATGAAATGAATGACCAAGCCGAACAAATGATCCAAACTTTTGATATTGGAAATCCCTTTTGAAGCATCCCTTAATACTTTTTGATAATCGTATCGGCGGACCAAAAATACACGGCCGATTAATGTTAGCAAATTTTTTTCAAGGGGCCTGTATAGCAAAACAGCGAATGCCAGGGCGAGCAGAACGGGCAAATATTCCTGCCGATATGCCGGCTGAGAAAATAAAATTTCCACTGACCAACGGAGCATGAAATAAAATCCGGAAAATAAAAGGAATAAGGTCAGATAGATGAAAAACCGTTGCAGTATACGGCCTGTATTCCAGAACCGCAGATCCCACAAATTGCGTCTTCTTCGCCGTGCCTTTTTCATGCGTTATAACTCCGCCCGTTGTTGCCTGGTTGGCTGAGACATCGCTTCGGAGGTCGGAAAGCGAAGAATAAAATTCGTCCCCTGTCCTTCTTTGGACATTACGGATATCTGGCAATGATGCTTTTCCAGGATTCCGTAGGTTACCGCCAAACCCAGCCCCGTACCCTTACCGACGGCTTTCGTCGTAAAAAAAGGGTCAAAAATTTTATTGAGATCTTCCTTTTTAATTCCGATACCGTTATCAATCACTTGGATTTCGGCGACTTGATCCACTTGAGCCGCCCGAACCCGGATTTCTCCCTTACGGCCCGCCGAGTGAATCGCGTCGCGCGCATTCACCAGCAGATTCGTAAAGACCTGCTCCAATTCATTGGCAACACCTTCAATCGGAATTAAATGATCCAATTCCAGTACCAGACTGATGTTTTCCTGGCGAAATTGATAAGCCAGAAGCGAGCTGACGCTTTGAATCACATGATGCAAATCCACTTTGTGTTTTGCGGAATCATCCGCCGCTTTCCGGGCATATTTAAGAAGTTTCTGGATTATAATCTGGCAGCGCTTCGCGCCTTCCTCGATCAAACTGATCGACTCCATGTCATCTTTGCCGGCGGTCATTTTTAAAAGCTGCGCATTCGTCAAAACAGCGGTGAGAGGGTTATTGATCTCATGAGCCACTCCACCCGCTAATGTTCCGATCGTGGCCAACTTCTCCGCTTGAACGAGTTGAGCCTGCGTTTGCTCCAATTCGGAGGTGCGTTTGGCGACTTGTTTCTCCAATTCCTGATTCCAGCGGCGCAAATTTTCCTGCATTTGGATCAAACGGATGGAATTTGAAAGCGCGATGGTAGCGCTTGGTCGAATTTCATCCAGAAAACTCACTTCGTTTCTTTTATAAGACTTAAGATTGGATTTTCTGCCCAGCACAATCAATCCGATAAGCGCTTCGCTTAATACCAGCGGCACACAGATCCTGAAACCGGTTTTATCAAAAAATTTTGAAGCGTGCTCCCGGACAGGTTCCAAGCGGGGGTCAATATCCACATATTCCGCCAAGACAACATCATCGATACGGTTCAGCCATTGTAAAAAGGGGTCCTGCGCATCAATGCCGAGGCAACCAATACTGAATACCTCCGGAACATCAAATTGCTGACCCGGGGTTTGAACCAAATAAACGCGCACGGATTCCGGATAAACCGCATTCTGCACCGTTTGCTCAATATATCGCAACAGTTCATCCAACCCCCGCAAGTGAACCAAATTGTCATTAAACCGCATCAAATGATGCTCCAGATCCCGTCGGCCCCGTTGGAAGAAGTGATCGATATGCGGTTGGACGGTACGCATAAAATAATAGAACGCAAAAAACAAAACCGCCAAGACCGCGGTTGTCCCGGCCGGAGTAAGCTTCCCTTCCCACCGGTTAAATGCGTAAAGGATGCCGACCAGAGGCGAAAGAATAACAACCGATGTGGCGAGCCAGAAAAGGGTTCGGTGAACGACGGTCTCGATATCCAGTACTCGGTATTTCACAATGGCATAAGCTACCGTCATGATCCAGAAAAAAACACTTAAAAAGCCGAGCGGGTAAACGGGAAAATAAAAAAATTTAGGGAGATAGTCGACGGAGCCGGTGAGTGACACCAGAAATCCGACTGCAATAATTTTAATCTGTGTCTTGTGAATGCCTTGCGCGATACGGCGGTAGGCATAAATAAAATTATAAAAAGCGGCCAAAAAATAGCCAAAAAAGAAAAGGATAAAAAGGTAATGGAGAGGGCCGTAACGGACATAATACCCCCAAGGATATTCATGAACACCCCGAAATCCCCAATTTGAAAAAATCCCGAGGAGATAAAACACGGCTGCACCCAGGAAACCCAGCAAAACCGGTGTTCGCTGTTTTTTGAAAAGCTTCAACCAGACCACCGAAAAAAAATAGACGCAAGGCGAGACAAATGTCACACCCAGAAAAGTTCCATAGCGGTAAAAGGACAAAGCAAGATCAGGGTTACGGGCAGAATACATCAAGGCATTGCTGAAAAGCCATGCGTTGACGCACAGACAGATCAAAAAGAAGGACTGGTTAACGATCGACTTGCGGTTTTGAATCCAAATAAACAAACCGATGGAGAAAATCAATGCGCTCACGGCCGCGACGGGCAGTGCGGCAGCATTCCAGGTAATCGATTCCCATACGTTACGTGCCATGTTTCATGACGGCGCTTCTTCTCAACTCGCGAATCCGCGCCAAATCTTCTTCTTCAAGAAGATTGTTTCCCCAGAAAAAAGGCGCCAAACCGAATCCGTGTTTCTCTCCGATTTTTTGGATGTATTCGACTTTTTCGCGTGTCGTCGTGCCCCGCCCCCAGGAGAAATTCTCATACCGCTCTTCTAAATCAAGTAGAATGGCTTCCGAAAAACAACCGTATAAGGTACGTGGTGAGGGCATGCCGATGTCGAAACCCAGGTCAAAATCGCCGGGAAGCGACGCGATCCCTCCCGAAAAAATCAAAATATCATTTCTTTTGCATTCGGTGTAGGAAATGTTCTTAGGATATCCGACATCGCAGATTATCGAGCCCGGCTTAAAACATGAAAAATCTATCATGGAAGCCGATACGCTGGCCGCGGCAAGCACGATGTCCGCATCACGGATCGCCGTATTGTTGTCGCGGCTGGTCTTAATCACCGCTTTTCCCCTGTAAGAAAGGACTCTTTCCGCTTCCATCAGGTTTTTTTCACTGCGCCCCGTGATGGTCACTTGGCGTACTCGGTCGGCGAGCAGCTGCGCGCAGGATCCGCCGATGTCTCCCGTCCCTCCTATCACCGTGACATTGGCTTTATCCAAATCGATACCCATCATGAGAGACGCTTTGCAAATTCCCTGAATCGTCAAAGCCACCGTAAATACATTGCCGGTTGTCACGGGCACATTGACATAATGCGTCAGCGATTTGCCGAATTTTTCCCCCGCGATGGAGGTAAATCCTCCGAGCGTCACGATGCCGACACCTAATTTTTCGGCGACCTTGCAGGCCTCGACGACCTTTTCAACCACCTTTTCCATGCTGTATTGAAGCATGTCCGGAATAATGGGGCACATGATGAAATATCCGTTCACCTCCTGACCCGTCTTGGAACGGAAACCGCGGATATCATAAGAACGGTAGGCCGGGGTCATTTCGAAAATTTTGGAAAGGAATTCCTGGCGCGGCAGTTTAAGGTCAGGTTTGAAATGCTTTAAATACCGAATGAGATGCTGAAAATTGTATGGGTGGCCGATGACCGCGAACCCCTTGAGATCGCTGCATCTGCGGTCCCGGATATTTTTATAGCGCTGAGTAGTCAGCATCTCTTCGATCGCGAAAAGCATCAATTCGAAATTCTTTTTAAGCTTATCCGCGACCATGCGCCCGATGACCTGTTCAATCAGCGGAATCCCGATCCGGACGGATGCCTCAACCTCCACGTCCGTACCGCCTTCGGGATGTTCACGCAGCGTCCAACTTCCTTCAAAATGCTCCAAATCCCCCTCCACGGACCGGAATCGCACGGCAAAATTCTTGAAATCGAAGGTATCGCGTTGCTTCCAGCTGAAGGGGATCTTGTCCACTTCGACGCTCCAACACGTCACGGCCCCCTCCCCATCCCTTTCAAGAACCGTACATTCTTTGACGTTGGGCATGTTCTTGGGGAATTCCTTCAAGCGCGTGATCAGACGGAGGACTTTCCACCTCTTGGCAGGCAGAGTTTTACGAATCTTGACCGTGATAGAGTCTTTTCCGTCAGGATGTGTTTCGCCCATATCGCTTATCTTTGTCATAGGTTGTCAAACGCCTTCATTAGCGAACAAAAACGGATGTTAACGCGTCGCATCCACTACAGAAATAGTTCCCTGGGGCTCCGGGCTTGATTTTGGGAAAGGATCAAAACGATAGGTCAAACTGACGATGAGTTCCTGGCCGTATGTAAAGTATTTTCCGTCGACCGAAGTCCCCAAAACTTCGCTTAAATCATTGTCGATATGGCGTCGCCACCAAAACCGGTTATAGTAAACAAGATCCAACAGCGTGTTTTTGAACGCCTCATAACTCAAGCCCACGGCCAACCCCATGCTGTTGGAATCCGGAATCGCGGGACGAAAATGAAATTTCGGGACCGGCGTCCAGTAATAATGCCACCCGCCGCGCAATGTTAATTTGTCGGTTGTTTTATAGTGGCCGCCGAGATGCAAAGAATAACTGTTCCGGTAATCCGCATCGATCATCCCGAGAGCGCCCAGAATGGCATCATCGATGGCATTCACGGGATCGGTGTCAATATATAAACGGCGGAAGGCAGCCCATCGCGTGAAACCAAAATCCATTTCGATGGCCGCGCGATCATTCGGTTTAAATGCATATCCGAACGTCATGTTGAGAGGCAGGTTCATTTTTACATGGGCGCCCGTTTCAAATTGCTTTTGAAAGGCCGGATTAAAGGGGTTGAAGGCATTTTCCACTTTTACGCGCCCTTTTAATTTCATATGCACCGGGCTTCGGAAATAAAACCCTAATTGGTGTTTGCGATGAGGTTTTAAAAGCACGCCGAGTTGCCAGCCCCAGCTATTTCCTGACATCTCAGCCCGTAATTGCCCGTCCGGGAAAAAAGGCAGTACAGGAGGGCCCGGTATCAATCCGGCGACTTGCGGTAATTTATTCGGATAGGCCAGAATTGAACCGAAATCATAAGCTCGATACCACATCGGCCCGCCGCCGATTGAAAGCCATTTGTTGACTTTCACCGCCATGACCGGTTTGATCGTAAACATTTTAAGCCAGTTCCGGTACCCCGTGTAATGGCTGATCGGATGATTGGAATCATATTTTGTTAAAAATCCGAACGGCGAATCGGAACCGATGCCGAAAGCAAGGCGGTCATTCAGCAGTTTTCCGGGATTGACGGTCATGTAGCCGGTCGGGACCACCGCAACGGTTCCGTTGCCATAAGTACTGGAATCATTCCGGCTGTGCCGCGTGATTAAACTGATGAAGGCCCAGTTGGTTTGTCCTTGAATGCCGGGTAAATCGACAATACCGGCCGGATTGTATGAAATAGAGGCGGGCTCATCCGGCTGAGCAACTCCCGCGTTCCCCTCGGCCAGAAACCGGGCGCTGAATGTGGCGTTCTCGAAAGAACCTGAACCGACCGCATAAGCAAGTTGGGGCGGGACAAAAAGAAAGGCAATAAAAAGACTTAAAGATTGAAGGACAGTTTTCGCGCCGGGGCGATAAGGCAATAATTTCCCCCCGTTTGGACTACGCGCAGAATCCTTGGTTTGGCACATGACCATAAGGGACGCTACAAAACCCCATTCCTATGAGTGCAATCAGTATCAATCGAATCAAACTGTAGCTAAAAAACGGCCATTTATGCCAATTAGTTGAGGAATATAGCGTAAATACCCGGCTTTGTCAATCTAACCCTTTGTCTAACAATATGTTATGTTAAACACGAATTTGATTTCAATTCAGGGTAAGACGGAGTGCTAGACTTTCACTTCGGTTTTCTTGCGGGCTTCTTCGATATCGCTGTAGTAGCGCAGCTGGTTTCGGACTTCGGGTGAAGCAAGCAGGGCCGCTTGCATTTGATCCATGACATCACGCATCGCATCTAAAATAGCTTGCTCAGGTCCTAACCCCGTAGAAAATTGGGGGTCGACGGTAGCCTGGCCGTAACCCCGGAAGGCTTGCGACCAAAAGACATGCCCGGTCGGGCTGGTCATCGAAATACCCAAGACGGCCTGGCTGCGATACTTACGAACCGGCTCGTCATAAATGTCATGAGCCAAATCCAAGAGCCGTACTTCGAAAACGGCAGGCACATCGGGAGGTTTCATTTCAATCTGAGCTTCATCATCCAACATCTTGGCTTGGGGAAAGATTTCTTTGAAGTAACCTTCGACGACTATGGGCAGCGTATGCTGAGTATGGAATGCCTGTAAATCCCCCATGTCATGCTGAGACTGAGCGGCTTGAAAAAGCTGATATTCATCCGACACTCTCAAATAAACGGGTTGATTGTATTCAGGCGGGATATCGGGTTTTTTGGTGCCGAGGGCTTCGCTGAAACCGGCGCAGCCGGAGCAAAGGCCCACAATCAGGATTAAAGCCGCTAATTTCTTCATGGATGCATTCTAAAGAAGCGGTTACCTTTCGTCAAATGCGAAAAACAAAAAGGCCAAATGACTCAGTGCGAGCATTTGGCCTTTTTGACATACAACCGACTAACGGATCACAAATTATTCGGTAATGAATGAAATGTGATCGAGATAGATGGTGCCGGTTTTCGGATTGGAGTTGATATCGTCAAACACAATGACGAATTCGTTCATGCTCTTCCAATCACTGATGCGGCGGAATTTTTCAAACGGAATGGAAACTTGTTTCCACTCATCCGAAATTCCCGTAATGATGTAAGGAGAAGGACGGTTGGTCATGTCTTTCAATTCAATCTTGACACGCTTCGTGTAACCCGTCGCGGAATCCCCTTTCACATAGAAGCTGATGGAATTGTAAGGCGTTGCATCTTCACCGTTCAGCTTCATCCAAAATCCATTGTAAGCAGGATTCGGGGAATCGACGTCATAATCCAAACGGATAGAATATCCGGCCGGATCCCCTAATGCATCATCCGGCTCGAAGGCCATCTGAGTTGTTTGGGTTTCATCGTTCGGGTCCTTATCCCACGCACCAAAATCACCGCCGATGTTATTGGGTTTATCACCCGTGTCAAAGTCAGCGAGGACAAGCTGTTTCGCAGCATATGCCGCGTCTCCCGGCATCAATAACACAAGGGACAAAGCCGCTAACACCATCACGAACAAGCAGCTAATACGATACTTCATTTGTGTTTCTCCTTTCTTCAAATCCACTTGCTTATAAAATTATTCGTTAATCGCTTATAAGACGCAATGGACGTTTATTTTATTCATTTTAAAAGTCAAATCTAGTACTAATTTCGAAAATGCAGCTTGGATAATGAGAATTAACTAACATAACTATCATGCATCGGCTAAAAGTCAAGCGCTTTCTATGACAAGGATGAGCGCGCCCTCGCTTGTCATGGGCCCGCCCAAAAAAGCGACTCCGCCGTGCATAATGGACAAGACCGTGTTCACATACTGTTTCCCTTCCTTACGGATCAGAGCTTCAACCAAGATGCGGTCGCGCTCTCGGTTTTGAAGCGTCACGGTCAATTCGTACCCTTCCAGCAATTCCACGTGATTGCGCACGGCCTTATTCATTTCGAACGCGAATTGATTCTGTTGATGGTATGAGCTGTATGAAAAAAGTTTGATCAGCTGATCTCGATATTGATCGTTATCAAGGTCAAAATCCGCTCCTTCGTTCGAGGCCGTTAAAACCGTTACCACAACTCTGGCTTGATGCCCGGCCTCAAGCAAAGGCATATTTGTCATCAAACCCAATGCAAAGAAGCTCAGACACATCACGCGAGTCAATGCTTTCATAATACCTCTCCCGGGAATACCCAAACGATTGTTATGGGAACATCGTGATAAAGTTTTTGATAGACCATCGTCGGACCGACATGGCTCGTGATACGTTTTACTTGTACGCTCGGAACGCCTGTATCGACGGTCCGGTCAAGCACTTCCAGGTATGCATCGGTTGTCAAGGCAGGCGGCCCTTCGGTGACCCTCATGGTCCGCTCGCCTAAGGGGCGCGGAAAAACGAAAATGAGAATGAGCACCCCCAAAAGCGCCAAGGACGGCACCATCACAGCCGGACGATGATAAAAAGGCTTTACCTCTTCGAAATAATTCCGGATAAAAGCCTTTTTGGCCGCCCGGACTTCGGGACGGGCCATTTCACGGCGCATTGAATCCCGATATAGTTTGTGGATTAATTTGTCATCACGTTCCATAGGACACTTTTTAAAATGACCCCTTTTCAAAACCCTTTTTCTGTTTCAAAATTTCAGCTAACTTTTTGCGGGCGTAATGCAGCCGGGACATCACGGTTCCCATTTCGAGATCGAGAGTTTCTGCAATTTCTTCATAGCTCATCTGCTGCCATTCCCGCATGGTCAGTACCGCCCGGTGTTCGGGTGAGAGCTCGCCGATCGCCCGCTTGAGCATGTCCTTCAATTCTTCGCCGGAAGCGCGGTCTCTCGGGCCGGGCGAAGGGTCTTCCAAAACAACCGGTTTGACATTTTCTTCAACCGACGCATCCGTCATATCTAAGGAAGTCGCGGGCTTGATCTTACGCGCCGCATCCAAGGCGGTATTCACGGTTACCCGGTAAAGCCAGGTTTTGAATTTCGACTTCCCCTGAAACTTCACAATTTCGTGATAGACCTTTAAAAA
The DNA here is from genome assembly GCA_041585205.1 of Candidatus Omnitrophota bacterium. GTDB lineage: Bacteria > Omnitrophota > Omnitrophia > Omnitrophales > Aquincolibacteriaceae > JBFHCO01. Next base: position 22,414 of record JBFHCO010000008.1, read on the forward strand.
AACATCCTGAGTCACATCACGTGCCGGCTCCGCAGAATGCAGCACTCCGTATGAAAGAGCATAAACCATTTCATAATAACGATTTACGAGCTTTCCAAAGGCGGCCTTATCCCCGCTCTGGGCCCGTTGAACCAAGCCCCTATCAGGGTCTTTTCCGGGAAACAGAGCCATGAGTTAGACGCGCGGATGTTCAAATTTATTCATGGATACGTATCATCGTTTAATCAAGTCCCAATTCCGCACGCTTAGCGATACTTTGGGCTATCATTGATTCAGGATCAATTTCGCTCAGAATATAATCAGCGACTTTGGCGGCATCCGCATTTTTGTCCATTTTCAGAAATGATTCGGCCTGTCCCACCAAGTACATCATTTGGACATTTTTATTTTTTAGCGTTTTAGAATGGGTAATCGCCGCATCCGCCGAAGGTGCCGTCTTCGCGCAACCGAACATCAAAAAAGAAATTAAAAAAATCAGGGGCAACGTTTTTCCGAAGGGTTTCATAATTTTAGTTCTCGCTCTCTTTGTTTTGTTTTTTAAAATTCAAAGCCAGACAAACGATGAAACCGCCCCAGACGGCTCCGCACATAAGAACCATAAATATTTTGCTCGATAAATTCATGCGTATGTCTTTTTAACCCGCTGAAATATTTTGTGATTCAGCAAAAATAAGATAATCAAAAGCACCCCCCATTGCAACAGGCACGTTCCGATGCTGAAACTGCGCAACGGGTACCACCAACCCGAAGGATCCCACTGTATCGCTTGGGCAAACCACCAAGCTATCAAAGCCAAAAATTCGACGGGTATCAGCCAAAAAACGATGATTTCAAAAACTCCCCGGTGAAACTTTGAATCCAAAGGCACAAAATCTCGGCAAAACGTGTCCATGCCCATGGTGCGCATCAGCATCGCAAAAAAGAGCCCGCTCAGAAGCAGTCCGATCCCCCACACCCAATCCTGATTATCCAAAAATTGAATCCGGAGGGCGGAAGGGGTGCCGAGCAGGACGGCCAAGCCGCCCATCACAAGAATCGCGCGCGATCGGGCCAGGCCCAGATCTTTAAAAAAATACACTCCTAGTTCAAACATGGCGAACAATGAAGTAAATGCCGCGAAAGAAAGGGCGGTAAAAAAAAGAATCGAAATGAACCTTCCCGCCGGCATTTGTTGGAAAAGACTCGGAAGCGATATAAATGTTAAACCGGTGTTGCCCGACTGGGTCAAACTCATCACTTCCGGCAACGGGAAAAAACTGAAAAGGGTCGGCACAATCGCCAGCACAGCGATCAATTCAACCGAATTGTTGCCGAAACCCGTTGTAAATGGCGTTAAGACCGGATCATCCTGCTCCCGCGAGTAGCAAGCGTAAGTCAATGCGATGCCCCATCCGGCACCGGTGGACCAAGCCGATTGAGTCAAGGCTTCCAGCCAAACACGGTAATCGGCTAGCCGCGAAAAATCGGTATTGAAAATAAAAGCAGCTCCTTGGCTGCGGCCCGGAAGAAAAAAAGCATAACCTGCCAGAAGGATTAAAATAATGAACAGGGTCGGTATCATAATCCGGCTCGCGTTTTCAATGCCTTGCCGGACCCCGCGCGCGATGACCCAGACGGTCAAAGCGACGGCCGCAATATGACCCAAGAACGGTGAAAGACCGGAGCGGCTGAACGTGTCCCAAAAGGTTTGCGGGGAAACTGTGAAAAGCTTCCCCGTTAGGGAATGAAGCAGGTAAAAAAGGCACCATCCCGTCACGACGCTGTAGTAGAACATAATCCCCAGCGTACAGAAAACGACAAAACCGCCGAGCCAGGTCATTTTTCCGTTTGACACCTTGGAAAAACATCCGGCGACGCCTTGCCTGATTTTTTGACCGAGCGAAAACTCAACGATCAATAAAGGAATGGACCAAAGAAACAGGAATATAAACCACGGTATGAGGAAGGCGCCGCCCCCGTTTTGCGCCATGACGCGCGGAAAACGCCAGATATTGCCCGTTCCGATCGCCATACCGAGAAGGGCCGTGATGAGTCCGAAACGATTTTGAAAAGTTTCTTTCATCTAGAGAAATTGAATTTGGTTTTGCGTGACTTCAATCTCGTGAAAGGAGGATAACAGTTCGAGCACGCTCTGCAGTGCGTTTTGGACATGTTGCTTTTCACCGCCGATGACGCCGAACCCGAATACGGAACGCTGCCATTTGTCCTGATGATCCAGTTCCGCTTGAGAGATATTGCCCTTATTCCGGACCTGATCCTTGATGCTTTTAAGAACCATGCGTTTTTCTTTGAGAGATTGGGCGGCCGGTATCAAAAACTCAACGGTCAAAACACCGACATGCATGGCAGGCTCTGTCATATGAAAACAAAATATTGCGGAGAAGTCTTAAAAGGGTTCTTGAAATACACGGCGGACAAGCGGAATCTTGAAAATGGACAAGATGATGCTCTTATGCCAGTCGAAATTGGCTTCACGCTGGGCCACGGTCAAAAGCGCCTCTTGGCTCATGCGGTCGAACAGCTCCTCCGTTTGCTCATCCGTCAGTTTGGAAAAAAGCTTGCGGAAATAAAAACCCATTCTAAGCTCTTCACCGATCGCCTTTTTCCAACGCCGGTCATACGGGGAAAGCACGGCGGCTGTAAACTTGTTTTTTTTAAACGCATTCCTTAGGGTTTCGACCGCAAGTTCCGCGCCCAACATCCCGTAAAAAATCCCGCCGCCGGTTGTTGTCTTGATTTGTCCGGCTGCCTCACCCACCACCAAGACGCGGTCCGCATAACTTTTTTCGATGGGGTTTTGCACAATGGGACGCAGATCGATGGCGGATTCCGGAATATCATCGCGCCAACCCGGACGCACTTGACTCAGGAATTTCTTCATAAACTGCGCGGGATTTTTTTCCGCCAGCAACCCGACACGCGCCACTCCCTGATCGACCGGCACAATCCAAGCAAAGGAACCCGGAGCGACGTCGCGCCCCAAATAAATATGTGTGTGGTCGTCTTCGGTATACGACATTTGAACCTGAGCTCCCCCCAGAAAACTGCTCGGCGGTTGAAGACCGGCGCGCTCAAACAATTTATAATTCACGCCCGTGGCAATGACCAAAACCTTGGCTTCATGATGGGTTTCAGATCCGGCATCATCCGCCGCCCGGACGGTCACGCCTTCTTTCTTGATTTGAAGGGATTTGATGCGGGCTCCGGTCGTGATACGGACGCCTTGGGAGCGGGCGCGGTCTGCAAAGTGGCGATTGAAGCGAGGGCGGCTGACAATCCAAGCCAGTACGCGTTCAGGATCATAATCAAACGTGCTTCCAAACGGGGAATGAAAGCGTATTTTTTGAATACTTCCCAGGATGGTATCTTCCGGCAGATCAAAACGGCGAAAGGCTTCACCGCCGATAATTCCCGTGCAAACAATGGATTCACCGATGGTCCTCTTCCGTTCGAAAAGCTCAACTTCCAAACCCGCCTGCGCAAGCTTCCATGCCGTAAAGAGACCGACATGCCCCCCGCCAATAACAATGATGTCTTTCAAAACGTGCCCCCTCCGAACACTTTTGAGAATCAACCGGCTGATTGGAATAAGACTTACAAAAAGACTACCATACAGCTCAGGTTCTTCAAAACTTTTTCTTGCGGCTTTCCCAGGTACCGCGTAGCGTGATCCAAACCGACAAAAACATCAATTTAAGATCTCCCCAAAAATGCCGCGTGCGGCTGTACTCCAAATCATACGCAAATTTCTGATCGAAGGTCGCGTCGCGCGGGGCGAAAATCTGCGCCGGACCCGTCAATCCGGGCCGAATCCGGTGCCGCTCTTCGAAACCGGGATAATCGGATTCCAGCTCGCCAACCGCAAGTGCCCGCGGTCCGACAAAGCTCATGTCCCCGATAAAGATGTTCACGAGCTGCGGCAGCTCGTCCATGGCTGTTGCCCTCAAAACCTTACCCACTTTGGTGATGCGCGGATCGTTTTCCTCAGCCGGTTTCAAACCCCATTTTGCAGGGGCATCCGGCCTCATGGTCCTGAATTTGAATGCCTTAAACTTTTTTCCGCCCCTTCCCCACCGGTCCTGATTGTAAAAAATGGGTCCTCCGTCTTCCAGCTTGACGGCCAGGGCAAAAAAAAGCGCCGGTACAAAAAAAAGAAAGATGCCAAAAGCTGCCAGCAGAATGTCCAAGATCCGTTTCAAAATCTATACCCTCCCCAGCGAAATAACTTCCTTCATCATCGTCCGCTGCGCCCCATTTCTTGAAATATTTTGGCGGCGGTTAACCGAATAAATCCTGAAATTTGATTTTGGTCATCAGCTGCAGGATCTCAGGGTCCGTTGTCAGCGTCTTCATCTTCGGATGATTCATGATCTTCGCCTGATCTTTGGACCGGACGACTTCTTGAAATTCGGGATCGCGAAAAATGGCTTGAACCTTAGGATGTTGCATGAAGGCACGGAAATTTTCATCCTGCATCATTTTTTGCATCATTTTAAATTGATCCGCCGCATTCTTAAATTTATCGAACATTTTAATTTCTCCCTCTTATCTTCTGAAGATTCTAAACGGCAAAAAAACGGATAAACTGAAACTAAGGATAAGAAACAGAGTGAATGCTGCTTCCCATCGGCTCCATCCGAATACCGCGGTTTGTTTGAAAATCGCGGCCAGACTCAAAAACCACACGAAAAAGATGAAAAGCAGGTAAAAAATTCGATCCAATCCCCGTCCGGTAATTGTTTCAGACTTTATTCTTGCAATACCGACCGCGATTGCCGCCAAGACAAGCGCCGTAAGCAATGCCGCAAAAATGGCCTCCGGTACGGTCAAAAAGGCATGCTCTATGGACCAATAACCTAACACATTCAAGGCATTCAATAAGGGGATTAAACCGACCCAAAAAATGAAACCCGCCTTTTCTGAAAAAGACGTGATACCGCTCCGGTCAGGAATCAAATGAACGCGCTGACCCATTCTGACGGCTGCGACGATCACGCCGCCGCCGATCAAACCGATGATTTGATCACGCAACGCCCACCACGGCCAAGCGCCCGGAAGCCGCTGATGATGCCCCGCATGGAGCAATAAAACGGCCGTTAAAAAAGCGGCGCCGAATCCAAAAAAACCGGCCGCACCGTAAAGGGTGACGATACGCGAATGCTTCCATAGGCCATTATAGATATGAATGGCCAATAAGCCCGCACCGAAAAGGAAAATGATATATAGGCCGTTATGCCACGGGCCCAACGGGATCAGCCAAAAAATACCCATACATGCCAGTAAAATAAGATCCGGCCTCAAAAAGGGTTTCTCCGAAACGGCCAAGGCAAGAAAAGTCATGCCGAGACCGCCCCACAAAGCGCCGATCAAAAAAATATGGAAAAATTCGGGCAGGACGGCGATCAGATTTGTCGCGACAAGAATTTTTTCAATCAGCCGGCCGTAACCGAAATGCCCACCGAGGGCAAAACCAAGCGATCCGAGAATCACGGCCATGCCGAAAGACCGCCGCCAAATTTCTTCCTTGTGCAGGATCACGACCAGAAATGCCGCGGCTGCGCCGGGAATCAGGGCGCCTTTCAGATGCCCGAATTGACCTCGCAGGGACCATACGAGACTCAGGAGCATCGCTCCCAAGAGAAAATCCACGATCGTGCGATAACCGGAAACGAAATTCGATTTCATGGAGGTTAGAGAAAAGGTGACAGATTACGGATTGGCAAGGGAATTGAGTACAGACTGAATAGGGATGCGTTCGGTTTTGCCCGTTTTTCTGAATTTCACTTCAACCATCCCCTCTTTCAGGTTTCTTTCGCCGATGATGATCTGAACGGGGATCCCGACCAAGTCCGCATCATTGAATTTGACACCCGCCCGTTCATCGCGGTCATCATACAACACCTCGCGGCCTGCTTGACTGCATTCCTCATACAGCCGGTCGGCCGCTTGACGAGTTTCGTCATGGCTATGATTCACGGTGATCAGTTGGCAGTCAAAGGGCGCTACCGCCGCCGGCCATTGAATACCTTTGTCATCATGATGTTCTTCGATGATCGCAGAGAAAATGCGCGTCACACCGATGCCGTAACAACCCATGATCGCAAGTTGCTTTTTACCATGGTCATCCAAAAAAGAGGCGCCGATCGATTCCGAATAACGCGTCCCCAGTTTAAAGATATGTCCGATTTCCATGCTGGTCGTCAAATGCAATTTCCCCTTGCCGTCCGGAGCCCGATCGCCTTCTTTGACATAACGGATATCTCCGACCACGGCCGGTTCAAAATCCCGCCCGACATTTACATTTTTAAGGTGCTTATCTTTTTGATTGGAGCCGGTGACAAAATCCGCCATGCCGGCGACGTCCCAATCCATATAAATGGGAATCTTAAGCCCGACGGGGCCGGAAAAACCGATCGGGGCGCCGGTCGCTTCTTGGATTTCCTTGGACTGGGCCTGATGCAGCTCCTGAGCCTGGATGAGACGGCGCAGCTTGCCTTCATTGACTTCGCTGTCACCCGTCACCAAGGCGGCAACCGGCTTATGATCCGCCATATAGATGATCGTCTTCACCATTTGATGAGGCTGAATCTTGAAGCGGTGGCCGATTTCATCAATCGTACGCAGATTCGGCGTGTCAAAAACTTCATATTTTTGAGAAGCGGGCTTGGGAAATTTCAAATCCGGTTGCCCCCTCTCGGCAATATCCAGGCTCGCCAAATAACTTCCGTCTGATTTGGCGATGCGGTCTTCCCCGTAAGGACAAATCACCATGAATTCCTGGCTCATTTTGCCGCCCATCAAACCCGGATCCGCCGTCACCACTTGAAACGTCAAGCCGCAACGGCTGAAAATCTTATGATAAGCCTCGGACATGGATTGGTAATGACGATCCAGCCCCTTTTCATCGCGGTCGAAACTGTATGCGTCTTTCATAATAAATTCTTTCGTGCGGATCACGCCGAAGCGCGGACGCGCTTCATCCCGGAACTTGGTTTGAATTTGATACACGAGCAGAGGCAAATCGCGGAAGGATTTGATATTGTGACCCACCAAATCGGTCACGACTTCTTCATGGGTGGGCCCCAAAACA